>CAZEBL010000006.1:0-28442 GCA_964510325.1 uncultured Melioribacter sp.
ACGGCAAATCAAGTCAGCTTTCAACTTCCAACTCTACAAGTTTGGAAGATACACCCGGAAGAACCGAAACTTTTCTTGCAAGCTCATTATTTTGTTCGTCTGTCCCGCAAATCTCAAGTATCAATAATCCGGAATCAGAGCAGTTATCAAGAACACCATCGTGCAGACCCAAACGTGTTTTTATTGTGCATCCCCAGCCGGTAAGTATCTGCTGAACTTTTACTGCTGATTCTTTTCTGTTGCCGATAAGAATTAATAGAATCGATTTCTTCATAAATCACCCAAAAGATTGAATTTTCACTTCAAAATAGAGAAATCTGTTTCATCATTCAATATTCATTTTTGTAATATTAACCCAATAATATACCTGAATATTTACCTGATGAGGAGAAAAAATAAATTGAAATTTTATTTATAATAAATTAGGTTAATATTAGAAAAAGAAACCATTTGGGAAAGGACGGTTGAGTTCTCTACTCTTTTATAACTCATAATCAATCAAAACTCCGGGGGGAAAATGAAGTCCCGCGCTTTATTCTTTTTATTTATTCTATTAATCACTTCTTTTAATTTAGCTCAGAACAAATCAGAAAAATTTAGTTTGATAGGTACCGTGGTAGATTTCAAATCTAATGAACCTCTTGTAGGTGTATCTGTTTTAGTTCTTTCTAGAGCAACCGGTAACCAGATAGCCGGCGCTGCTTCGGATACAAAAGGAAATTTTAATGTCGAAAATATTCACGAAGAGAAAGTGAAAGTTAGATTTTCGATGGTCGGTTACCAGTCTCAATTAATCGATTCGGTTGATGTTTCAAAATCATCACGCATCGGACTTATCAAATTAATGGGAACAACAATCGATCTACCGGAGGTGGTTGTTAAAGCAATTAAACCTGTCGTAGAATTTTACGCAGACCGACAGGTTATTAACATGGATCGACTCCCCGGTAATGCCGGTTCTGTTACAGATGCGCTTAAAAACTCCGGACTCGTAGAGGTTGAACCGTCTACAAATAAAATTACTGTCCGGGGTCAACCGATAAAAATAAAAATGGACGGACACGAATATAACATGCCGGCAGAAATGCTTGCACAATTACCCGCTACAATGATCGATCAGGTTGAAGTTGTACTTGCACCCGGTGCAAAAGAAAGTGCCGAAGGAGGGACTTACATATTAAACCTGATTACAAAAAGAGAAACATTCAGCAATACAAGCGGAATGGTAAGCTTAAGTTCATCATCTAATACAAACAGCTTTGGCGGCGCATATCTTAATTATAAAGTGGATAAATTCAATTTCTTTGGACAGGCCTACGGAAGTTACTTCGCAATGAATAATTTTAATGAGTCCGAACGGTATGTCTATACAAGTCCTAATATGTATTATCAGAAAACAACAGGTGATGGCAAAAATACTTTTTATTCCGGCTACTTCAAGTTCGGTTTCGATTATGATTTTGATGAAAATAATTCTATGACGTTTTTCACAACCTATAATGGTTATAAATATAATTCAAAGAATGATGGCAACTCGCTTGTAAATAACCAGAGCAATATTTTTCAATACAGTTACAACAGAATAGGAAATAACGAAGGCGTTAATAATAGTCTTTCCTTCTACGGATTTTATAAAAAGAAATTTGCTACCAAAGGAAACGAGCTAACATTTGATGCATTGTTTACTTTATTTGGCAATCCTACAAACTCGGATATGAATCTTAAATACAGCAACCGAATCAATACTCCGCAACTTCAGAAAAGTAATACGGATGTTAATGCAAAAACATTAATTCTAAAAGCCGATTATGTTCTTCCGATTAACCTTAACCGATTAGAAGCCGGATACAACCTTACATATAGAACCAGAACAAATGATTACTCTGTTGAGGATTATATGTATCAATTCTCTGCATGGAGAGATAGTCTTAACCTGAGCAACGAATTCCGCTATAATGAATTAATCAATGCACTCTATGCATCTTATGCACATAAACTTGGCGACTTTGATTTTAAACTTGGGCTGAGAAGCGAATACCTTAATACAAAAGGAAATCAGGTAACACAGAAAATCGAATTCAGAGAAAACTTTTTAAGCTTCTTCCCGAACTTGAATGTATCTTACAAAATAAGCGATCTCTTACAGCTTTCATTTAATACATTCAGAAGAGTAACTTATCCGCAGATATTTTATATCAATCCGTTCAGACAATATAACGGGCCGAACACATTTTTTGCCGGCAATCCCAAATTAAAACCGACATACCTCAATTCTTATGCAATTAATCTTTCCCAATACATTGGTGTATTTTACAATTATACTACCGGAAGTTTTACATCTGCAATGGCAACTGAAAACGATTCAACAATTGTTTCCACTTTCCTTAATCTAAATAGCGAAAAAGCTTACGGTGTTAATCTTACCTTGCCATATTATAATTCGCCAATGATGCCGTTTCATCTTCCGGATTTTATAAGCTCGTTTTACGTTTCGTTTAATTACAGATATGCTAAACAATCGGGACAGTATCTTGCCGAGGATTTATCATTAACAAATAAAACATACACGCTCAATGCAAATCTCGGTTTAAAACTCTGGTATGATATTGATGCAAATATCTCTTTATACTATATGCCCAAAATTGAAAACAGACGTACAATAAGAAGTGAAATGAAAAACCTTTCTCTATTTTTTAACAAAATGTTTATGGACCGGAAACTACGCGTTTATATTATGATTAATGATGTTCTAAATGCCCAAAGAGGAAATAACGAATCGATAGGAGGAAATTACTATACAAGAAGTTATTACGAGATGCGCAACAGCCGGAGTATCGGGATTGGAATTTCTTATATGTTTAATGACTATAAAGAAAGACGGGATAGAAATATAGACGATGGAAGAGATGCAGCGAATAGGGGATTTTAGTTATTGATTAACTCAACATCAAAAATTTACCACAACCAACCCGGCTTTGTCCTGGTTTTTATTTACCCCATAAAAAATATTTCTTGCATAATTATTCATAATAATGTATAATTATGCCCCATATTTATAAGAATGTGTAAATGATAAAAGTTGGTATAGTTGGCGCTGCTGGTTATTCGGGTCTGGAACTGATCAGACTGCTGCTTAATCATCCCGAGGCGGAAATCTCTAACCTTTTTGGATATAATTCAGCAGGTAATAGAATTGAAGAGATTCATCCATCACTCAGAGGAATGATTTCTAAAGAGATTAATTCATTCGATGATAAATTACTTTCCAGTCTTGATCTGTTGTTCATTGCACTTCCATCGGGTCAGGCGATGCCCTATGTTAAAAGTGCATATGAACATGGGATAAAAGTAATTGACCTTGGCGGTGACTTTAGATTAAATGATCTGAACGACTATAAAAAATATTACAAGCACGAACATACTGCTCCCGACCTTGTAAATATTGCGGTTTACGGACTTAGCGAGTGGAATGAAAATGAAATTGCAAATGCAAATATTGCTGCTAATCCCGGCTGCTACCCGACAAGTGTTCTTTTGCCTCTAATACCGTTGTTAAAGGAAAATGTGATAACCGGGGATCTTATCAGTATTGTAGCATATAGTGGTACTTCCGGGGCTGGTAAGTCAGTATCTGAAAATATGATGTTCACAGAAGTTAATGAAAGCGTAAGAGCTTATAAAGTCGGTAATCACCAGCATATCCCGGAGATAAAAAAATATTTATCAATGTTTTGCGGTTCAGAACCTATATTTTCTTTTGTACCGCACTTACTTCCAATAACTAGAGGAATCTATACAACAATCCACGCAAAAGTTAATGAAAATGTGAATGAAAAATTATGCATGGAAATATTTAATCAATATTATCAGGAATCACCGTTTGTAAGAATAATTCATCCCCAGATACCCGAAATAAAAAATGTAATTTATACAAATTATTGTGATATCGGTTTTTCAATTAATGATGGAATTATCACTTTAATATCAACAATAGACAATCTAATTAAAGGAGCTGCCGGTCAGGCGGTTCAAAATATGAATATAATGTTCGGAATAGATCAAACCGAAGGAATTCTAAAATGTTCAAAGAAGAAGTATCTAAAAACAGAACCGGCATGAAAACAAAACTTCCATTGGGATTTAAATCTGCCGGAGTCCACTGTGGAATTAAGAAATCCAGAAAAGATCTTGCATTAATTGTATCGGATTACCCGGCAACAGCTGCCGGAGTTTTTACTCTAAATAAAGTTCAGGCGGCACCGGTATTACTAAGCAAGAAGCATCTTTTAGAAAGCGAAAAGTTTTACGCAATAATAGTTAATAGTGGTAATGCGAATGCATGCACCGGCGATCGCGGGTATTTTGACGCGGAGATTATGACTGAACAAACTGCAGAACTTTTAAGTATAAAAAAAGAAGAAGTACTTGTTGCTTCAACAGGTGTAATAGGCGAACCGCTTCCTATGGAAAAAATATTAAACGGGATTGCATCAATTAAAAATTATCTTGTTGATGGCGATGAGAAAGATGCTGCAGAAGCAATTATGACAACGGATACTTTCTATAAAACAGAATCATCTTCATTTATAATAGACGGTAAGGAAGTTACAATAAGCGGAATTGCTAAGGGTTCAGGAATGATTCATCCAAACATGGCAACAATGCTTGGATTTATTACTACCGATGCTGCAATTGAAAAAGATCTTCTGCAAACCATGCTGAAAAACTCAGTGGATAAAACCTTCAACAGGATTGTCGTTGATGGCGACACAAGTACAAACGATATGGTTTTAATGCTTTCAAACTCTGCTTCGGGTGTTGTGATAACTAAGGGGAGTGATTCACAGAAAACATTCGAAGCAGAACTTTTTGCTCTTCTCAAAAAACTCGCAATTGATATTGTTAAAGACGGCGAAGGTGCAACAAAATTAGTAGAAGTAAAAGTTGAAGGTGCACTTTCCGAAGAAGATGCAATTAAAGCAGCTAAAACAATTGCTCTTTCTCCACTTGTTAAAACGGCAATTCATGGCGAAGATGCAAACTGGGGCAGAATTATTGCTGCTGTTGGTTACTCCGGAATCGATTTCGATCCGGCTAAATGCGAAATAATTATTAACGGAACTCAAATATTGCAGAAGAATTATATCGTTACTCTTCCAAATGCTGTAGCGAATCAAACATTAAAAAGTGATCTGATCGAACTGGTTGTAAAATTAAATCAGGGTAATGAATCCGCTAATTGCTGGACATGCGACTTCTCAGAAGATTATATTAAGATAAACGGGAGCTACAGAACTTGACGACAGCAACTTTTAAAAAAGAAGATGTTCTGATTGAAGCGCTTCCATACATTCAACAATTCGAAGGTAAGACCTTCGTTATTAAGTATGGCGGGGCTGTTATGGAAGATGAAAATCTTAAAACGATGATAGCAAAAGATGTAACTCTACTTAGGAAAATCGGTATTAACGTTGTTGTTATTCACGGCGGCGGAAAAGAGATTACTTCATTATCCAACAAACTTAACATTCAGACAAAATTTGTAAACGGACAAAGATACACTGATGAGGAAACGTTGAACGTTGTTCAGATGGTTCTTGCCGGTACTATTAATAAAGATATTGTAAGAAGAATTAATATTCATGGCGGAAGGGCTGTAGGTATAAGTGGTATTGACGGAGATATGATAAAAGTAAAAAAATATGAGAAGGAAAATCTGGGATTGGTAGGTGAAGTTGTGGATATAAATGAAACGTTAATAAAAAATTTGCTTAAGGATGGTTATCTGCCGGTTATTGCTCCAATGGGAATTGATAATTATGGAACCGTTTATAATGTGAATGCTGATATAGCCGCCGGATCAATTGCCGGTGCAATAGATGCTGCTAAACTTGTCTATATGAGCGATACGGAAGGTGTTAAAATAAATAATGAGCTGGCGCCTCACCTAACAGAAAAACAGATTCTGGATTTTATAAACAAAGGAATTATAAATGGCGGAATGATTCCTAAAGTTGAGTCTGCATTGAACGCACTAAATGCGGGAGTAAATAAAGTTCACATCGTTGATGGAAGAATTGAACATGCGATTCTTCTCGAAATATTTACCGAAGAGGGAGTAGGAACCGAAATTGTAAGCGATTGATTACTGTTGAACTTGAAATGAAACGATAAGGTGATTAGGTTCGAAATAACAATAAATGGGAAAAGTTATGAGCAAGAAATTAGAAGATATTAACAAACGGCACTCACTTATTAAGTCGATTATCACTGCACAGGAAGTTTATAACCAGACTCAACTTGTAAAACTTCTTAAACAGAATGGAATAAGAGTTACCCAGGCAACTTTATCGAGAGACCTGAGTGAACTTGGAATTGTGAGAATTCCAACTCCCAATGGAACGGTTTATCGAGTTGGTGAATCTGGAACTCAAACAACTATTAAAAACAGAATTGCGGAAGAAGTAATATCAATTGATAACAATGAACAATTGATTGTAATTAGAACATTCACTGGGCGTGCTCAGGGGGTTGCCGTCTTTATTGATAGCCAGAAAATTAACGATCTCCTTGGTACAATTGCCGGTGATGATACAATACTTATAATTCCCCGATCAATAAAAAAAGTAAAAAAAATTATTGAACAATTAAAAACAACTTTAGGAATAACGTAAAATGAGTAAGAACAAAATTGTTGTAGCGTATTCGGGCGGATTGGATACATCCGTTATGGTTCACTGGTTGAAAAATCATTATGATGCCGAAATCATTACATTTACCGGCGATCTCGGTCAAACGAAAGAACTTACCGGCTTAAAAGAGAAAGCATTGAAATCAGGCGCATCAAAAGTTTATGTTGAAGATTTGCGAAAGGAATTTTTAGAGGAATATGTTTATCCCTCGCTTAAAGCCGGTGCAATGTATGAAGATGCATACCCGATGGCTACATCAATTGGGCGACCTCTACTTGCAAAAGCTCTTGTTGATGTTGCATTGAAAGAAGGCGCTAACATGGTTTCGCACGGATGCACAGGCAAAGGAAATGATCAGGTTAGATTCGAAGTCTCTGTTGGTGCACTCGCTCCGGATCTTAAAATTATTGCACCGTTACGGGAATGGGAGTTCAAATCCCGTGAAGAAGAAATTGAATATGCTAAAAAACATAATATTCCTGTTGCCGCAACAAAAGAAAATCCATATTCAATTGATGAGAATTTATGGGGAACAAGTATTGAATGCGGTGTACTTGAAGACCCGATGGTAGCGCCGCCGGAAGACGCTTTTCAATCAACTATTTCACCTGAAAACGCAAACGATAGTGGTGACGAAGTATCAATTGAAATTGTTGAGGGAATTCCTGTTGCAGTAAACGGACAGCAGATGGAAAGCATTTCACTTGTAAAATTTTTAAATGCTGTGGGTGCTAAGAATGGAGTTGGTAGAATTGACCTTGTAGAAAATAGACTGGTTGGAATAAAATCCCGTGAAGTTTACGAAGCTCCTGCTGCAACCATATTACATTTCGCTCACAAGGAATTAGAAAGATTAACACTCGATAAATCCGTTATGCATTATAAATCAATTGTTGCTCATGAGTTTTCTAACCTGATTTACAACGGACTCTGGTTCTCTCCTTTACGCGAAGCTCTCTCTGCATTTGTAGATAAAACACAGGAGAGGGTAACAGGATTGGTAAAAGTAAAACTGTACAAAGGAACGCTTAGAGTAACAGGAAGAAAATCTCCATACTCATTATACGATCCGGCACTTGCAACTTATACTTCAGAAGATCAGTTTGATCATAAGGCTTCTGAGGGATTTATTAAAATATACGGCTTGCCTCTTAAAACTTATAACCGTGTAACACAGAAAATAAAGAACGAAAGAAAAAGTGCGGTAGCATAAATCAAAGAGAACAAAAAGTTATTAACAATTATTGAAAATCAGTTTTAATCTGTTAAATCTGTGTTCTATATTTAAATAACTAATTACTTTTTGTTCTTCGATGGAATAATAAATGCCGACATGGAATAGCCGATTTAAAAAAAAGCTTGATGAACAAGCTCTCAAATTTTCATCTTCCATTGAAATAGATGGAATACTGTATAACGAAGATATTACCGGAAGCAAAGCACATGTAAAGATGCTGGTTAAACAGAAAATAATTTCTGCTGCCGAAGGTAATAAAATTGTAACTGCACTCGATTCAATTCGTAAAGAGATATCTTCCGGTAAATTAAATTATAGTTGGCGGAATGAAGACATCCATTCATTTATTGAAGAGGAACTGACGAAAAGGATTGGTGATATAGGAAAGAAACTTCACACTGCACGCAGCCGTAACGATCAGGTTGCACTTGATGAACGACTCCACATAAAGAAGGAAATTCTGTTACTAAAAAAGTTTATCACCGGTTTGCAAAAGTCACTTCTTAAGATTGCTATTAAACATAAGAGCATAATTATTCCCGGTTACACACATTTACAGCGCGCTCAACCCGTTCTATTTGCGCATCATCTGCTTGCATACATTTGGATGTTTGAACGCGACATTGATCGTCTTAACGATTGTATGAAGCGTGCTGATAAATCACCACTTGGTGCTGCAGCTCTTTCCGGCACTACACTACCGATTGACCGAAATTATTCAGCAAAATTACTCGGGATGAAAGGTCTTGTCGAAAATTCACTTGATGCAGTTTCCAGCCGCGATGTTGTGATTGAATTGATAAGTATTTGCGCACTCATTATGGTGAATCTGAGCCGATTGTCTGAAGAGCTGGTTATGTGGAGTTCTCAGGAATTTTCTTTCGCACAATTTGATGATTCGTTCGCAACTGGAAGCAGTCTTATGCCGCAGAAGAAAAATCCCGACATCGCAGAACTTGTAAGAGGAAAAACCGGAAGAGTTTACGGAGCGCTCGTCGGTATCCTGACAGTTATGAAATCACTTCCACTTGCTTACAACCGCGATATGCAGGAAGATAAATTCCATCTTATTGAAGCGGTTGGTACAACAAAAGAATGTTTGCAAATTACTTCAGAGTTACTTAATCATACAAAATTTAATAAAGATCGTTTCGAAAAAGAACTTGATGGCAGTCTATTGCTTTCAACTGAATTGGTAGATTATCTTGTCCGTAAAAAAATTCCGTTCAGAGAAGCACATAATATTGTAGGAAAAATTGTTGCTCTAACAGTATCAAAAAAGAAAAAGCTAGATGAAATTCCTCTTCCTGATTATAAAAAAATCTCACATAAATTTGATAAAGACCTTTACAATTATCTCACCGCAAAATCGAGTATAATAAATAGAATTTCTAAAGGAAGCACTTCATTCAAGGAAGTTGAACATCAGGTTAAATTCTGGACGAAAAAACTACTTTAATCCTCAGCAATATTTAATATGTTCTTAATTTAGGATTGTTAATTTTTCAAATTAATTTTGAATCAACTTCATTATATTATACGTCAAAATAAGGTCACAATTAGGGGAATTCAATGCATGCACTAGAAGTAAAAAATCTAACAAAGCGTTTTGATTCGTTGGTTGCGGTTGATAAGGCATCGTTTGAAGTTCCGGAAGGTTCAATATTCGGACTAATCGGTAGAAACGGTGCCGGTAAAACAACTACAATCAGAATGATGATGGGCATTTATATGCCGGACGAAGGCGAAGTAAATCTACGCGGTGTTAAGGTGGGTCAGGAATTTAAAAACCGTGTCGGTTATCTTCCAGAAGAAAGAGGTCTTTACAAAAAAATGAAAGTACAAGATACTCTTTATTATTTTGCAGAGTTAAAGGGAAAAACCGGAAGGGATGTTCACAAGAGAGCAAACGAATACCTTAAACGGTTCGAGCTTTACGACCGCCGGCTTTCCAAAGTTGAAGATCTATCGAAAGGTAATCAGCAGAAGCTTCAGTTTATCGCTACTGTTCTTCACGACCCGGATTTTGTTATTCTCGATGAACCGTTTTCCGGTCTTGATCCGGTTAACACTAACTTGCTGAAAGACATTATCCTGGAAATGAAAGAACGTGGTAAAGTAATAATATTTTCAACACACTTAATGGACTTTGCCGAAAAACTCTGCGATCATCTCGCAATGATTGATCATGGCAAAATTATTTTGAAAGGAAAGCTTAGTGAAATTAAATCCAGATATGCACAGAAAAACGTCAGCTTAAATTATGAAGGGGATATTTCATTTCTTAAAGGTCATCCGATAATTGAAAAAATTGAAAACTACGGAAATACAACCGGTATAAGAGTTAAAGAACCGGAACAAGCGCAGACAGTACTAAAAATGCTGGTCGATGGAGGAATTGTGATTAAAAAATTTGATGCTAATGATATTTCATTACAGGAAATATTTATTGAGCTTGCCGGACAGGAAGTAAATGGTAAGGAGGTGCGAAATGTTTAATAATAGAATTATCGCGGTTTTCAAAAGAGAAGTAAAAGAAAGAGTAATTTCAAAAGGATTCATCTTCATGACGATCCTTCTGCCGGTTTTTATGTTCGGCCTAATTGGTATTCAGTATCTTTTAATGAAGGAAGATAGTACCAAATTTAATGTAACTGTTATTTCGGAATCTAATGAACTTACACTTAAACTGGAAAATGAATTAAATAGTACTGATGCTGTTAAGGAAAAAACTTTAAAACTTCTTTTCGGTACGATGAATAAAGATGAGTTCAAAGAATTTTTAAAAAGCAAAAAACAGGAAGTTCTTGATGAAAAAATAACGGGTATATTATATGTGCCTGAGAGTGCATTAAAGGATAAAAAAATTGAGTACTACTCAAAGACACCGCAAAACCGCCGGCTTTCAGAAATGATGAACCGCCCGATAAATAAAGTATTGATTGATACATATTTCAGTAACCGGGCACTTTCTATTGAAGAATTGAATTTTGCGCGTCAGGGAATTGATGTTACCGGATTTAAAGTTTCCAAAGAAGAGGGATTTACAGAAGAAGGCTATGGAAGTTTAGTGCTGACTTATCTATTTACATTTCTTCTGTATATCAGTTTACTAATGATGGGTCAGATGATTATGCAATCGGTAATTGAAGAGAAATCGAGCAGAATTGTTGAAGTGATATTATCATCAGTAAGCTCAAAAGAATTAATGATTGGAAAAATATTAGGTTCTGGATTAACGGGATTACTTCAGATGGCAATCTGGCTTTCACCGGTTATAATGGTTGCATCATCAACGTGGATTATGCTTCCGCCCGAAGTTTCAATTAGTCTTACTACTTTTCAGATAGTTTATTTCCTAATTAATTTCTTCTTGGGATTAATAATATTTCTCGGATTGTTTGCAACTGTTGGTGCAATATTCGATAACCCTCAGGATGCACAGTCGGGTCTTTGGCCGGTAATGCTGCTTATAATCATTCCGTTCTTTATAGCATTCTCTATGATTGAGAACCCGAACAGTGCAATTGCAAAAATTAGTTCGTTTGTTCCTTTTGCAAATATTATTGTTATGCCGGCAAGAATGACTATAGCTGATGTTTCGATATTCCAGCTTCTGATATCACTTGTTGTTAGTGTATTAACTTTATTAGCAATCTTTCCATTGGCTGGAAAAATATATCGTATTGGTATTCTTAGAACCGGTAAGAAACCAAAATGGTCCGAAGTAATTAAGTGGCTCAAATATAAATATTAAACATGTAGGGACGGGGTTTGCCCCGTCCCGCTTATAATATTATGGACGATAAAGAATTATATACCGAGTTAGTTGCAAAATTATCAAAAGATTTTTCACTTGAAGGATCATCCTTACCTGTTGCAGCAGATCTTACTGTAATAAAAGAATTTCTAATTAACCGTATCAAAGAATTAATGTCGCGCGATTTTGAACGCTTTCTTAATAGTTTATACCGGATTGATGTTAGCGAATCAAAAGTACAGGATGTATTACACGCCAAAGATAAAACCACCATTCCAGATAAGCTTGCCGATCTTGTTATAGAAAGACAGCTCTTAAGATTAAAAACCCAGCTAATGTATAAACAGGGTAAACTATAATTTACCTTAAAATTATTCGCCAAGACCTGCATAAACCATTTTCATATATTATTTTTGTTTAACAAAACTTGTGTGATTGATATGCAGACCAACGAAGTTTTTACCCCGGAAAGTATAAGAAATCTTGCTAACGCTTTTCAACAAAGTAGGGTGTTATTAACTGCAATAGAGTTGGAAATATTTACTGTTTTGGATAAGCACATGATGCATTCGGATGATGTTGCAAAACAAATTAATTGTAATGAACGAGCTGTAAATAGATTAATGAATGCACTTGTGGCTCTCGGATTTTTAAGAAAAGTTCACGGTAAATATTATAATACTGAAACGTCTGCAAAGTATCTCGTTAAAGGGAAGGCTGATTACATGGGTAATCTTCATCATACAAATCATTTGTGGAATTCATGGAGTATGTTAACAGAATCCGTAAAAGTTGGTACATCCGTATTCCAAAAAACAAATTCAAAGAAAGAGAACTGGCGAGAAAATTTTATTGCCGCAATGCATTATAGGGCGCAACATGAAGCGAAAATAATTTCTCTGATGCTCGATTTGGCTAATTTTAACAAGATGCTCGATATTGGCGGCGGTTCGGGCGAGTTTACTTATGAGTTTCTTATTACAAACCCAAATATGAAGGGGGCGATTTTAGATCTTCCAGAAATAATTCCTATTACAAAGAAATATGCTGCCAAATACGAACTAACTAAACGTGTTGAATTTATTGAAGGAGACTACCTGGACTGTACTTTTGGTAAAGGTTACGATCTTATACTTCTTTCTGCAATTGTTCACATAAATAGCTTTGAGCAGAATAAAAAATTAATTAATAAGTGTGCTGAATCTTTGAATCCGGGGGGTCAAATTATTATTCGCGATTTTATTATGAACGAGGATAAAACCGGTCCGCTTAGCGGGGCGTTGTTTTCTCTTAATATGCTTGTCGGCACGCAATGCGGAGATACTTATACTGAAAATGAAATGAGAGATTGGTTTAAAAATGCCGGTATTAATAAGGTCATTCGTAAGGACACCAGTTTCGGCTCTAATATTTTAATAGGAATAAAAAATTAGATAATACTTTTTTCCCGGAATCTTCTATATGAAAAAAATAATTGCAGCAATATTTATCTTCTTCGTTGTCATTTCCTGCACATCAAAAGATAATGTTTCGGAATTGCTGGAAGGTAAACTTACTGTTGAAGTTTATCCGGAAAATGTAAATCAGATAAAATTAACTGAACAAAAAATCCTCTGTGATATTTTAATCCTTCTTCACGAAAGGGTGAGTATAGAGGAAATAATTGAGCACTTTAAAATCAGTGAATCCGAATACAGTAATTATATTAACAGGTTGTTTGTTGAGGGACTCTTAAAAAGTTCGGATGGAAAAGAATTTGTCCCGGCATGTATGATTGTAACAAGCGATGATAGGGTGGATATAAAAAAATATGTTGAGCAGTTTAGTAATGATATCGCAAACATAATAATTGAGAAGTATCAAACAGTTAAGGATAAGTACCGGCAAGTAAATTCCTTTTACAATATTTCCTTTGATGAAGCTTCACTTTTTATTCTTTACAATGTTTTATTAGATAAATGGCAGAATAAAAACATAGTTGAGAAATTTTTAAGATCCGATCTTCCGATGCGGGGAAGTAATCAGTATTATTTAATGGTTAGTCAGGAGGATACACTCCATCAATCAGCAAATAAATTATGGCTCGAAAACAGGTATGTAGATTACAACGAATATTATCTATGTGCATTCGGTAATATTAGCGAAAGAGAAAATTATTACGATATCAAGCGCGAACAATTAATTCGGGATTTTGAAATGAGCGAAAGTTCTAATGAAAAGGCGTTCAAGAAAAAGATTATTGATGATCTGATTAAATTTATGAGCGGGGAGTTAAAAGCTGCAAACAAGAATTTAACGTTCCCGTTAAATAAATACGGTTTACTAAAAAACGGTGAACTAATTCTTCCGGTTATTTCAAAACGTGAAAATGAAATATTTACTCAAATAGCTCTTCTTGTATCATATGAATTAATAAATTATCTAGATTCAAAACGTCCGATATTTGTAAAAAAATATTTGTCCTCTCTTTATAAAGATGAGGTAAGTTTTAGAGAATGGACTTTTTGGATCTACAAATTTATAGCAGCAGAAGTTGCAAATAATTTATCTGCTAAAGGATATATTAAAAGACCATCCAGGGAATTATTTTATTATTTGATTCTAAAATAATGGTTCTATTTATTCGTCAATTATTTTTTTAATTCCTCTCTAATTACTTTTATCATTTCATAAAACTCTTCTTTAACAAATCCAATTGATGCCCATTTAATATTCCCATCTTTACCAATAACAAAATTTCGCGGGATATATTTGTTTGCAAATAAATTGTAAACTTTTGCTTCTTTATCAACATAGATTGGGAATGTATATTTATTCTTATCTATAAATTTCTTTACCGTATCGGTTTCTTCCCCTCTTGATATTGCCATAACAAGAAAATCCTTTTCCTTAATTGAATCATAAATATCCTTTTGCAAAAGAGGGAATTCTGCGCTACACGGAGGGCACCACGTTGCCCAGAAATTTATTAATGTAACTTTACCTTTTAACTGATCTGATGAGAGCCATTCGCTGGAGATAGACTGAACTTCAAACTTTGGCGCTTTATCCCCTTTATTTATTAGAGTTGAAGCGGCAGCATCGTCTTGAGAATAAATTACTGATGAAACTAAAGTTATTATTACGAAGAGTAGTTTAAGAGATTTCATTTTTTATTTCCATTATTGTTGAATAACATATCTCATTATTGGTCTTGTTTCTGAACGTCGTTCAAATTCTTTAAAACCGGCTTTCAAAAATGCAGAGGCAAATCCAGTCCATGCAAACACTGAAGGTATTTTTTCTTTTTTAGGTTCTACCGGGTATCCTTCTAATATTTTTACCTTTTTCTTTTTAGCAAAATTAATTGTTGCTTTCAGAATCTCTACGGAAATTCCTTTGCGGCGATAATGTTTGTCTATGAAAAAACAGACTATCGACCAAACTTTTTCATCATCAATTTTTTTTAATACTCTCGAGCTATTTAAAACCGGAAAGTCATCGCGGGGTGCAACAGAAATCCACCCGATCGGTATTTTATTAAGATAGAAGATTAAACCGGGTGCTGTTCCTTTACTAACAATCTTCTTCATTAATTTTTTATTTCCGGCACCTTTATTCTTTTCAAATTCGGATCTCTTTATTCTCCACCACATGCACCAGCAACCACCGCACGCACCATTTTTACCAAAAAGATTTTCAAAATCTGTCCAGTTTTTTTTTGTTAGTGGTAAAAATTTTAGTCCCGTCATTGCAACTTTATTTTTTAAGAAAGGTAATTCTAAATATAGATCCTTTTCCTTTTTGGCTTGTAACCTTAATCTCGGCATTATTTAGATCGCAATATTTTTTAACCAGAGCTAATCCTAATCCATTTCCCTCAAAATTTCTTGTATAACCTTTTTCCTCTTTTGTAAAGGGAGTAAAGAGCATTTTCATATATTCCTCAGATATACCGACTCCTGTATCCACAACATCAACATAAACATTATTGCGCGGATCTTTATTAAGGTTAATTTCAACCTTGCCGGTACTGGTAAACTTGATGGCGTTATCTATAAGATGATAGAAAATTTGATTTACCGAGTACTCGTCGGCCAGAACCTTTGTATTGCTAATGTTATTAACAACGTTAAATGCTATTTTCTTTTGTTTGGCAATGGGCTGATAATTTTGAAATTGTTTTTGGATAATATCGGTATTAAGATCGATCTCTTTTGCATTAAAATTGTAATTGCCGGTTTGCAGTTCGGACATATTGATTATCAATTCAATTGTCCTCATAATTCTCTTCCCCTCTTCATTTATTACATCAAATCCTTTCTTAAGTTCATCATCCACCTGTTCCTGTAACTCGTCCTTCATCATACTTGTAAAACTCAATATAACATTTAACGGAGTTCTAATTTCGTGAGACATTTGAGCAAGGAACTCTGATTTAAGCCGATCGGACTGTTCAGCACGTTCTTTGGCGCTTATTAATTGTTCCTCAGTAATTTTTTTATCGGTAATATCTTCAACGGTTCCTTCGTAGAATAAAGGTCTGTTGTCTTCATCTTTTACAACACGTGCACTTTCTCTTACATAAATAATGGTTCCATCTTTTTTCTTCCACTTCGATTCGAAACCGAAAACCCTGTTCTTAAGATTTAACTCCTTTGTAAATATTGCTCTTGTGTTAGGATCTACATAAGCGTCCTTTGCATCAAGATTGGTTAATTCTGTAAAGGAGTCGTAGCCAAGAATTCTTTGTAATGTTGGGTTTGCCATTAAGATTTTTCCAGAAAGTGATGTTCGGTAAATACCAACGGTTGCATTTTCATACAAACCGCGGAACCGGAATTCACTTTCGCGAAGAGCATCTTCGGATTTTTTACGTTCTGTAATATCCTGAATGATTGCAACAAAATAGATTATTTGATTTTCTGAATTTCGTATTGGAGTAATTGTCATTTCCTGAAAATAAGTAGACCCATCTTTCTTTTTATTTATCATCTCGCCACGCCATATTTCGCCGCTCTTAATTGTATCCCATAGATGTTCAAAGAAGGTTATATCATGAAACTCAGATTTAAATACATTCATTTTATTTTCGGCAAAATCACTTTTTGAATAACCTGTAATGTGCCAGTAGGCACTGTTTGCCCATATTAAATTTGTGTTTTTATCGGTAATAATAATTCCGTTAGCAGCAGCTTCAAGAGCATTGCTTTGAAGCTGCAACTGGTCTTCAATTAGTTTTTGTTCTGTTATATCTGTAATGAATCCTTCGAGAGCAATCAATTCATCATCTTCGGAAAAGATCCCTATCCCTTCTTCCCAGACCCACTTTTCATATCCGGAAGCAGTTTTAATTCTATAAACCAGTTGAAAAGATTTTCGCTGTTCAACAGCTTTTTGCATCTGATCCCAAATTTTAATTTTATCCTGAGGATGTATTATACTGTTGTAAGAAGTAACATTATTGTTTATTAGTTCATTCGGTTTATAGCCGGTTATTTGATATGATTTATCGCTTACAAACTCCATTGTCCATTCGGAATCAACTTTACACCTGTAAACCATACCGGGCAGATTTTGTATTAATGTTGTAAGCTGTCTTTGTGTTTCTTGAAGAGCTTCTTCAACCCTTGTTTTCTTGTGAAGACCCTTCTCTAATGTAATGGTGGCGCTTTCAATCTGCTTGATAAACGAAGAACGCTGCTTCTCGTATCTGTAAAAAATAAATGATGAAACAAAGGGAAGTAGAACGCAAAAACCAATCAGCCCAAATAAAGTAATTCTAAAAACCTTTATCTCGGAATCGAGGAGAATTCTTAAATCCAATTCAATTTCATCCGTAATGGAAACAATATTATTGAATAGTGATTCTGCTGCGAGACTGGTTTTTAATTTATTCTTAAGCAACAAACTTGTTTCTCCACGGTAGTTTAATAACTCTCCCTGGAGTTTTTGCACTTTACCCTGAAGCTCAATTTTATGAAGTGGTAAAGCAATAAATGAAAACGGATCTTTCTCTTCGAAGAGTTTACCGGCATATAGCTCTGCTAAACTTAAGTGTTCCCATGCATTTATTATAGAAGTATTCGAAGTATCAGATGAGCTTTTTAAGAATTCAAATTTTGCATTAGCCACACTAAGTTTAACTTTAGCTGCCGAATCCATTAGATTGCTGAAGATAAAATTTATTCTGAATCCCAAAAGAAGAACATATAGAACCACAATAGAAACTATTACTCCAGCAGTGAGAATAAAAAAGTAAACACCTTTACCGGACCGATGAATTTTTTGCCGATGATCCATCTTTTCTAATTCTTTTTTCTATCTGTAAAATATAGTATTAGCTAATGGTTCTAAACTTAAAGAAAAGTTGTCATTTATAGTTGTGATTTTGCCCAACCATAAGTCTTTGTATTCACCATTCAAATCGTAAGAATTTAGACGAACAGTTTTTTTGCTCCCGGATAAATTAAACAAGGCAATCACTTTATTACCCTCCTTTTGACGGACAAAAGCAAAGATTGACGGATCACCAGTATCGATCTTAATTATTTCTCCGCCAAACGATCCATTCCAGAGAGCTTTGTTTTCCTTCTTAAGCTTAAAAAGTTTTGTGTAAATGGAACGATAATCACTCTCTTTCCATTGGATCGGATCCCTTTCGAAAAAGAGAAGCCGCTTGTTCAACCCACCTTCCATTCCGGAATAAACCAAGGGCATTCCGGGAACAACACCAGATAATACTGCAAATTGTTTGGCGAACTTTCCAAATCTTTCCTTGTCGGTTCCATTCCAGGAATTTTCATCGTGATTTGTAGTAAATACCATTCTAAAAGCATCACCCGGGTATATAGTTTTTTCCTGTTCAAATAATTTGTACAGATCATCGGCATTCTTTTTCCCCGAGGCAATATCAACAAATAAATCTTTTAGCTGCCAGTTATAAGTCATGTCAAATGCTTCATGTAATTCCGGTTCGTGCGCTTCTGCAAGCATAAATAATTTTTTATTGGTTTCTAATTGGGGTCTTAACCATTTCCAGAATTCAAGCGGAACCATTGCGGCAACATCGCATCTGAAACCGTCTATATTACATTCATCAACCCAGAATTTCATTGCATCGCGCATATAATTCCACAACTCCTTATTATCGTAATTAAGATCAATTACATCGCTCCAATCGAATGGCGAAACATAATTCCCGTTTTTATCTTTTGTGTAAAACACGGGATGAGTCTTTGTCCAAACATTATCCCACGAAGTATGATTTGCAACCCAATCAATAATAACATACATACCTAAACTATGTACCTCTTTTACAAGACTCTTAAAATCATCAAGCGTTCCAAATTCGGGATTAACTTCTTTATAGTTTTGAACAGAATAATAACTTCCAAGAGGACCTTTCCGGTTTTTTACACCGATAGGATGGATCGGCATAAACCATAATATATCAATACCCATTTCCTTTAACTTAGGAAGATGATTACGGAAAGCATTAAATGTTCCTTCATTAGTAAATTGACGAGTGTTCACTTCGTAAATGGAAGCATTGTAACTCCACTGCGGAGCTTTTATAGTATCAGTGTTTTCGCTGCCTTTTATATTCTCTGTATTCTTACAACCGGTAAATAGGAGCGTTGTTATAAAAAGTGCGGTAAAAATGCGGGCTAAATTCCTTGCCATATTCAAAACTCACACAATTTGTTGGAAGTTGTTTATTGGGTATTTAATTTAAGAAAATTAAATGTTAGAAAAATCTCATTTTTTGATTATTTTCACCCAACAAACAAAACACACCTATGAAGAAATTTGGAACAGATCCGGCAATTAAATTTTTTATTTCTGCAATCGGAATAATTGTAATACTTTTTGTGCTGAAAGAACTCCAGCACATTTTTCTCCCTCTTGTTATAGCATACTTTTTATTTTTTCTTTTTGAACCTCTTAACAAACTATTAGCTAAGATAAAAATTCCACACGGCATTGCTATTGTTTTTGATATTCTGGTTTCGATTATATTTATAGGTGGAGCATCAAAAATCGTTATCGACGCTTTTGTTCAGTTCGGCCAGAAATTACCGATTATCGAAATCAAGTTGAACCATCTTGTAAGTAATGCTGCCAGATCAATTGGATTTGAAGATGAATCATTAATAAATTTTAAAATTTCCAGTGTGTTAGAAAGTTTTGATTACGGAGGATTAGTCGGGGGAATTTTCTCTTCGACTATTGAAGTGGTTACTTACGTTTTCTTAATCCTATTCTTCTTTATTTTTATTAGTAGCGGTCACGAAAAAATTGTTGAAGCAATTAGAGTAAGATATGTTGAAAAGGGCGTTAAATCATCAATTAAAAAGATTAAAAAAGAGCTTCAGATGAAGGAGGAACTTGATAAAGAGCATCATTCAACAATAGAAGAAGATCTTGAGACAATGACAATTCAAAGAGAAACAAAACTTCAGAGAACATTTAAGGACATAACAGAAAAAGTTCAGAAATATATTTTTACAAAGTTCATGATAAGTTTACTGCTCGGAGTAATTGTTGGAATTGTAACATGGTCTTTCGGTATAGAATTTTTTGTTGTCTGGGCAGTTCTTTCATTGCTTCTAAACTTTATACCCAATATCGGTTCTGTTATAGCAGTATTGTTTATTTCGCTAATGACGTTGATTCAATACGAATCGATAGGATATACAATGATCGTATTAGCGACATTAATTCTAATTCAGAATGTAATAGGGAATATTTTAGAACCTAAGATATTCGGAGACCGTCTTGGTTTGAATCCTTTGGTAATTTTATTCTCCCTGATGCTCTGGGGTTATATATGGGGAATAATAGGAATGTTTCTTTCTGTTCCTCTTACAGCGGTAATTAAGATTATAGTCTCAAATTCCTCATCAAAGAACATGAGATTTTTTGCAAA
This sequence comes from uncultured Melioribacter sp., assembly GCA_964510325.1. Lineage (GTDB taxonomy): Bacteria > Bacteroidota > Ignavibacteria > Ignavibacteriales > Melioribacteraceae > DSXH01. Next base: position 20,601 of record CAZEBL010000006.1, read on the forward strand.
TATAATGAGTAATTAGCCGGTAAAATTTATCTCATTTTCTGTGGTCTGATCATATTCTCGGGAGATAAAATTCTATCGAGTTCTTCTTTGCTCAATAAATTCTTTTCCAGAACAAGCTCATATACGCCGCGATTTGTTTCCATTGCTTCCTTGGCAATCTTTGTAGAAATTTCATAACCGAGATATGGATTAAGCGCTGTAATTAATCCTATGCTGTTTTCAACAAGTGCCCTACAATGATCTTCGTTTGCCGTAATTCCATCTATACACTTATGTTTTAATGTACTCATTCCGTTCTTAAGCATTTCAATCGATTCAAAAATGCTTTGGACAATTATCGGTTCCATTACATTTAGTTCAAGTTGACCGGCTTCTGCAGCAAGTGTAACTGTTAGATCGTTACCTATTACTTTGAAAGCAATCTGATTCACAACTTCGGGAATAACGGGATTAACTTTACCGGGCATGATTGATGAACCGGGCTGCATTGGCGGTAAGTTTATTTCATGTAATCCGGTTCGTGGACCTGAAGAGAGAAGTCGTAAATCATTACAAATCTTAGAGAGTTTTACTGCAAGACGTTTAACTGCGGAGGAATAAATAACAAATGCACCGGTATCCTGTGTTGCTTCAACTAAATTTTTTGCCAGCACAACATCCAGACCGGTTATTTCTCTTAAATGATCGATGCACTTCTGCCCATAATCGGGGTCGGCATTTATTCCGGTTCCGATTGCAGTTGCGCCCATATTTACTTCGAGGAATAACTTAGCATTTTCTTCCAGCCGGTTTATTTCTTCTTCAAGTGTTACTGCATATGCTTCAAACTCCTGACCCAGAGTCATCGGTACAGCATCCTGTAGTTGTGTTCTTCCCATTTTAATAACATTGGAAAACTCTTTAGCTTTTTTATGAAATGAATCAATCAAATTCTGAAGGACCTCTATAAGCTTTTTGTTACTGTTTATAATTGCAATCTTAATAGAAGTTGGATAAGCATCGTTGGTAGATTGTGAAAGGTTAACATGATTATTGGGGTGACAATATTTATAATCACCTTTTTCGTAACCTAAAATCTCAAGGGCTCTGTTTGCAATTACTTCATTTGCATTCATATTGGTGGATGTTCCGGCGCCTCCTTGAACCATATCGATAACAAAGTAACCATGATATTTCCCGCTGATTATTTCTCGGCATGCCTGAACAATTGCATCAGTAATCGGTTTGGAAAGAATTCCCAAATCGTTATTAGCTTTTGCTGCTGCCATTTTAACTGCAGCAAGAGCTTCAATAAGGAGTGGATAAAAAGAAATTGTAACACCGCTTATGTTAAAGTTTTCCATTCCGCGCAATGTTTGTATACCGTAATAAACTTCGCTTGGTACATCACGGTCACCTAAAAGATCATGTTCCATCCGGGTTCTCCCGGATTGATATTGAGCCCCGTGATTAATTACACGAGTATTTGCAAATTGCATTCTGCGGAATATAACCCTTGCCATACGCGAAAAAATTTTTATCGGGATATCCGATTCAATCTTAAGAATTTCTTTAAATTTTTCTCGTGGAAGAATTAGTGCTGTTGTATTCAATGTAGCTCGCGAAGATGTTGAATGGGGTGAATCATCAATCAGTGAACCTTCCCCAAGGAAATCGTACTTTGTAAAAATTGATAATCTTTTTTCCTCTCCGAATGGAGTTTTCTTGTATAATTCTACTTCGCCTTCATAAATAATGTATAGATTTTTTCTTTGATTGTGTTCAACAAAAAGGTGAGAGTTTATAGGATAATCTTTTACATCAAGATTTTTTGAAATCAGTTCCTTTTCTACATCGTTTAAGTCTGCAAAAAGCTCGATTTTATTAAGAAAAGACCTTATTTGAATCAGATCCATTTGAAACTCCAAGTTCAAGTTTATTGGTATCCTAAAGATACATTATGGTGGTAAAGTATATCAAATAATAAGTGATGCGGTGGTGATTAAAATTTATTATATTAGTGCCAGTTGGTAAAAAATATGTTAAATAAAAGAGTAAGAAGAAGAACAGTTGATGATTCGTGTTGGGCAGTTGCTTCCCCTATTTAATGGGGAAAGAGGAAAGTCCGAACTCCGCAGAACGAGGTGCCGGGTAACTCCCGGGGACTCAATTACGCAAGTATTGAGTTACGGAAAGTGCCACAGAGAACATACCGCCCGGCATTAGCCGGGTAAGGGTGAAAAGGCGAGGTAAGAGCTCACCGCTCCGATGGTAACATCTGGGGCAGGGCAAACCCCACCTGGTGCAAGGTCGAGCAGAAGGGATTCCGATGCGACCGGATTATATCCGGTTTTTCGGTTCGAAGTTGTTCGCTTCGATTTCTTCCTTAATTGGAGGAATAACCTTCGGGTAGACCGCTTGATCGCGGCAGTAATGCCGTGGCTAGATAAATAACTGCCGCCCGGCTTTCGCCGGGAACAGAATTCGGCTTACAGACACGGAATCATCTTCGGTGTTCTTCCATAAATTGAAATATGGCAAAAACCCGATGGAAACTTAAACAAGCTCCGGATGAAAAGCTGGTTTTAGCTTTATCCGATAGCTTAAACATTTCTCATGCATTGGCCTCAATTCTAATCCAAAGAAATATTACTAATTTCTTTGAAGCCAAGTCTTTCTTCAGACCATCACTCACTTCTATACACGATCCGTTCTTAATGGATGGAATGCACCAGGCATCAATTAGAGTTATTAATGCGGTTACTAATAATGAAAAGATTTATGTCTATGGCGATTATGACGTTGACGGTACTTGCTCTGCTGCGTTAATGTATCTCTTCTTAAAAGAACTTGGGGCAAATGTAGAAACATATATTCCAAATCGATTGACCGAAGGGTATGGGATGTCTATACAGAGTATAGACTTTATAAAAGAACAGGACACCGATCTAATTATTTCAGTCGATTGCGGGATAACTGCTGTTGAAGAAATTGATCATGCTAACAAGCTTGGAATTGATGTAATTGTCTGCGATCATCATCAGCCCAAAGAAGAATTGCCAAGAGCCCATGCAATTTTAGATCCTATTAAACCCGGTTGTAATTATCCTTTCAAACATTTATCTGGTGCCGGTGTTGCTTTTAAACTTGCATCTGCTGTTGGAGATAGAATCGGCAAGAAGAATATGGCACTCAAATATTTAGACCTGGTTGCTCTTGCCGGTGCCGCAGATATCGTCCCTCTTGTTGATGAAAACAGAGTTCTTGTAAAAGAAGGATTGGAAATTATCAATACTAATCCCCGTCCCGGCATTGAGGCATTAATAAAATCTGCAAGAATGGAGCCGGGTAATTTAACAGCGGGTCAAATTGTATTTACAATTGCCCCACGTGTAAATGCAGTTGGAAGATTAGGTGATGCAAACCGGGCGGTTGAATTGTTTACAACTAATGATCCGCAAAAAGCAATTGAGTTGGCTCAAGTTTTAGAAGATGAGAATACAAAACGCAGAACAATTGATGAAGCAACATTTTCTCATGCAATCGATCTCGTTGAAACAGTAATAAATCTTGAAACCGAATTGGGAATAGTACTTCATGATAATGACTGGCATCCGGGCGTAATTGGAATTGTAGCATCACGATTAGTAGAAAAATTCCACAAACCGACTGTTATGCTAACAACAATTGACGGCGTGGCAAAAGGTTCGGCAAGAAGTATTCCGGGATTTAATATTTATGAAGCGCTTCAGGGTTGTGAAGATCTGTTGTTGCAATTTGGTGGCCATGAAGCTGCTGCCGGACTTGCTGTTGAAATAGAAAAAATTGAAGAGTTCAAAAAGCGTTTCAATGCAATTCTAAAAACAAATATGAAAGAGAGCGACCTTCTACCGGAAATTCATATCGATGCTAAGCTTGCTTTCTCAGAAATTTCACCAAAGTTTATCAGGATACTGGATCAATTTGCCCCGTTTGGACCGGGTAATATGCGTCCGGTATTCATGAGCGAAAATGTTTCTTTAGTCTATCCACCAAGAATTGTTGGCTCCAATCATATTGTTACTTGTTTTAGGCAGAATGGTAGTGACAAAGTTTTTGATGCGATCGGTTTTAATCTGGGTAGCTTTGCCGGTCGTATTGATAAAGAAAGAAATTTGGTTGATATTGTGTATACTATCGAATCGATTAATAAAGATGGAAAAACATTCCCCCAAATACGGTTGAAAGATTTGCAGATAAAGGATATTTAGAAAAACTAACCGGGAGAATAATTATGTCCGGACATTCCAAATGGGCAACTATCAGACGTAAAAAGGGTGCCCTCGATGCAAAACGCGGAAAAATATTTACACGGCTTATAAGAGAAATTACGATTGCAGCTCGGCAAGGGGGCGGTGATCCGGATGGAAATCCAAGACTACGCCTTGCAATTGATAATGCCAAATCTGCAAACATGCCGGCAGATAATATCGAACGGGCAATTAAAAAAGCAACCGGAGAACTTGAAGGATCGCAAATTGTTGAATTGACTTATGAAGGATATGGACCGGGCGGCGCGGCACTCTTAGTTGAAGTTGCCACTGATAATAAAAACAGAACAGTTGCAGAAATACGACATATTTTTGGTAAAGGGAACGGAAATATGGGAGAAACCGGTTCAGTTGCCTGGATGTTTGAGCATAAAGGTGTTATTACTGTTAAGAGGGATGGAAAATCTGAAGATGAAATGATGGAAATAGTTCTGGATGCCGGCGCAGAGGATTTACAAACAGAAGAAGAGTTTTTTGTGGTTACTACATCACTGGAATCTTTTGAACCGGTAAGAAAATTATTGATAGATAAAAAATTTAATATTGAGAATGCATCATTACAATGGGTTGCTAAAAATCATCTTTCATTAAATGGTGATAATGCGGAAAAGATGATAAAGCTAATTGAATCGCTCGAAGAATGCGATGATGTTCAAAATGTATTTACCAATGCGGATTTTGTTGATTAATTATGAGAATACTCGGCGTTGACCCAGGAACAATTTTTACAGGTTATGGCATTGTAAATTTTGAAGGGAATGAATTAACTCACATATCCTCCGGAATAATAAAGATTCCTTCAACAAAAGATTTTGCACCGCGACTTAGAATTATTTACGATGAACTAAACTTACTTATAGAGAAATTTCATCCGGAAGAATTTGCTTTAGAAACATCCTTTTACGGAAAAAACGTTCAATCGGCATTAAAGATTGGATATGCGCGCGGCGTATCTCTTCTTGCAGCAATTCATAATGATCTTGAAATAAAAGAATATTCACCAAGAGAAATTAAAAAAGCTGTGGTTGGCAATGGTGCAGCTTCAAAAGAACAAGTACAATACATGATTAAAAAACTTCTCTTTATTAGAAAAACAAAAATTCAATTCGATGAAAGCGATGCATTGGCGGTAGCTGTTTGCCACGCATTTAAAGTTACTTCAACAACTAAGAAGAGCAGGAACTGGAAAGAGTTTATCCAAGCTAATCCCGAAAAAATTATTAGATAATAATTAAGGTTATTTCTATGATTGGTTATTTAAGTGGTAGAATAATTTCTAAAAAGCCCACAAAAATTATTATTGATGTTAACGGTGTCGGATATCTGGTAAATATTTCAATCAGTACATTCGAGAAGATTGCTGATAGGGAAGAGGTTTCGCTTTTCACTTATCTGAATGTAAAAGATGATGCTTTGGATCTGTATGGATTTTATTCTTTAGCTGAGAAAGAAATGTTCGAGTTATTGATAAGTGTTAGCGGAATTGGACCCAAGACTGCACAAAGTATTTTGTCCGGAATTCAGATTGAAGATTTAAAAGAAGCCTTGAAAACTGCGAACATTTCTAGAATTATTTCTGTTCCTGGAATAGGCAGAAAAACTGCCGAGCGTATGATGGTGGAGCTGCGCGATAAGGTAGAGTCACTTGCAGAAAGTGTTGAGGGTGTTTCGGTTGGAGCTTCCAGCATTAGAATTGATGCTGTAGCAGCCTTATTTAATCTCGGTTATAATCAAAAGGTTGCAGATCGAACAGTGCGTGCAATTATTGATAGGAACCCGTCCATTTCAATCGAAGATCTTGTTAAGGAAGCTCTTTCTGTTCTGAATAATTGAGTGGGGTGGGGTGTGTCAGACTTCGACAAGCTCAGTCTGACACCTTCGACAAGCTCAGTCTGACACCTTCGACAAGCTCAGTCTGACATCTTCGACAAGCTCAGTCTGACATCTTCGACAAGCTCAGTCTGACATCTTCGATATGATTTCTTGTTCAATAATTTATTCTAATCTTATTCTTCCCCTCAATTTTTTTACCGGTGTGTTTCTCATACATGTCTTTATATTTCTTGTGCAATTCTGAAGAAACACTTTCACCATTCACTTCCATTTTGTCTTCGGATAATAATAATTCATCTATATCATCTTCATAATTAATTATACCATCATTAAATAATTCATTTTTCATCTCTTTTATAAATCCTCCAAACTTTTTCATCTCGGCACCAAATTCTTTCATCTTTCCCCGGAATTCTTTCATGTTTTCATTAAATCCTCTCAGGTTGAATTTATTATTATTCATCTCTTCCTTGAATTCTTCCAAATTAGCTTTCAATTCTTCATTCCAATTTTCCCATTCTTCTTCATCGAAACATATTGGCGGGACTGGTGGAACATGTATAGGCGGAATATGAATTCGGGGTATATGAATGGGTGGAATTACAATAGAACGGTCTGCAAAAGAATCCTTAAGCTCACGTTTTAATTCTCTCATTGATTCACGTAATTCAGATAGATCCGGTTTAGAAATATGAATATCAAAATCTCTATCAAAGTCGAAATCAAAATCAAACTGGTCAGCATCTATATCTCTTAATTTCCTGTGTAGATTCTTCAACTTGCTGGAATACTCTTTTGCAAACCTTTTGTATTCTTCCTTTTCTTTCCGGTATTCTTTTAGTGCTATATCATATTCGTCAACCTTTTTTTGAATTTTGGATTCGTATTTATTCAGTTGATTTTCCGGTACCATCTCACCATCTATGTATAAATCAGTTAGCTTGCCATCCCTAAGTTTAGCTTTATAATGAACGCGTTTACCGTTTTCGTCTTCATAAAAATTTAATTTCCGAGTCCCTTTTTTCAACCCCGTAGTATCAGGAACAAATTCATCAGAACCATCGAATACCGCATCTTTATCACTGGTTGGCAGGAGATGAATAGTATTACTTAATAGAGATGTATTAATTGTTCCTACTGTTTCTGAAGCATAAGATTTTTTTGAGAAAATTGACACGACTACAATTAGGAAAATAATCATAATTATTGCAGTGAATTTTGTGGTGTTTGAGAGTTTGTTGTGATTATGCGAGTTGAATCCGAAGTTTTGATCCTTGTTCATATTTCCCCCGTGTTTTTTGTAAATTGAGACGGAATGCCGTGTGAAAGGTTTCATATTGTTCAGAATATTTTTTGGTGAAGTGCCCCGGTTTATAATGTTATTATAATAGATATTAGAAATGGTTATTTTGCAATAGAAAAATCATCGGTGCAATATGAATTACTTTTCACACCTTGAATGCGGTTATTGTAAAAATATTTTTAATAAAAATAAAATCTGGAATTTATGTCCCGATTGCGGTAAACCATTACTTGCAAGATATGATATTGAATCTGCAAGAAAAGTATTTAGAAAAGAATTACTGAAAGAGAGAGAAAAAACTCTCTGGCGTTATTATGAAATGCTTCCGCTTAACGATTCAAAATTTAAACTCTCGCTTGGCGAAGGTTACACCCCATTAATTAATGTATATGCTGCTGAGATCAATACTGTTACACC
>CAZEBL010000007.1:0-27795 GCA_964510325.1 uncultured Melioribacter sp.
ATTTATTATTGAGAATAAATCTCGATTATTATATATTTCGAACAGTTATATGGAAATATTCTTACACGATAAAACAATAATCAGGGAAGAGCCAGTTTATTCTGCAAAAATTTCTGGTTGATAAATGCACTCCTTAAATATCAGGAGTGCATTTTTTTTATATATGAATGTTGGAGAATTGATTAAACAGATTGAGGATTGGGCGCCACCGGGTGCTGCGTGGGAGAAAGACAACGTCGGACTTCAGGTCGGCTCAAGGGGAGATAAACTTAAAAATATTCTACTCTGCCTTGAGTTAGATGAAGAAGTCCTTAAAGAAGCAATCAAAAAGAAGTGCAACTTAATTTTTACCCACCATCCACTAATCTTCAACCCAATCAAAAATTTAGATTTCGAAAAATCAAAACAAGCAAAACTTATTCAGCATCTTATAAAACAGAACATTTCTCTTTACTCCGCTCATACAAATTTAGATTTTACACGCGATGGAGTTTCATCCGAACTTGCAAAATCACTAAAACTGAAAAATGTAACATTCCTTGAACATGAAGAAGCTAATCAATTTAAGATAGTGATCTTTGTGCCGGCTGCAAATGTAGAAGAATTATCGGAAGCATTGTTTTCTGCTGGCGGCGGTGTAATCGGAAATTATGAGAAATGCAGTTTTAGAATTAGCGGCGAAGGAACATTTAAGGGAAATGAGGATTCTAATCCGGTCGTTGGTAAAAAAGGTAATACGGAAAAAGTTGAAGAACTTAGATTAGAACTAATAGTTGATTTCTGGAATTTAGGTAAGATAATTAACGCAATAAAGAAATATCATCCATATGAAGAACCTGCTTACGATATTTATCCGTTGAAAAATAAAAACACAAATTTTGGTGCAGGTGCAATAGGCGAATTAGAAAAAGAATTAAGCGAAAAAGAATTTCTGAATTTTGTTAGCAAGTCCCTGAAAATAGGGAGATTAAAATATTGCAATGGAAGTGGCAAAAAAATTAAAAAAGTTGCTGTGTGCGGCGGATCGGGATCCGAACTCCTGTCACGTGCAATAAATTCAGGAGCAGATGCATTCATTACTGCCGATATAAAATATCATGCATATCATGATGCGGAAGGCAAAATATTACTTATTGATGCCGGACATTATGAAACCGAAATCGGCTCTTTGAATATTGTTAAAAAAAGAATTGAAAAAATATTATCCGGCAAAGATTATATAAAGGTATTTAAGTTTTCGGGAAGCACAAACCCGGTAAAGTTTTATTAACATTAAGGAGTAACATAAATTGATTGAAAGACTTTCAGTATTGTACGAGCTGCAATTAATAGACGATCAGCTCGACGAATTAGAAGAGCTGCGCGGAGACCTTCCGGCAGCAGTTAACGAACTTACATCACAAATTGATACGCTTCAACAACAAGTTGAAGATAAAGAGGCGGAAAAAAAGAAATCACTTTCCAAACGGAAAGAAAATGATAACGAAGTTGACCGCTTAAAAGCTAACCTGAAAAAATTCAAATCCCAGCTTTATCAGGTACGTAACAATAAAGAATACGATGCCCTTACTAAGGAGATTGACCATAGTGAAGAGCAGATTAATAAACTTGATGCGGAAAGCGTTGCACTCGAAGACCTTATTCAGAAATTGAAGAATGAAATCAACGAGCTTGAACCACAGATTGACACTTTGCAAAAGGAGCTTAAAGAAAAGGAAACCGAATTAAAGCAGATTATTAAAGCTAACGAAAGGGAAGAAGCTAAATTACTTGATAAGCGCGAAAAGGTTGCCGTTAAAGTTAAAAAACCCGATTACAATACTTATATGAGAATCCGAAAAGCTTTAAACGGAAAGGCAGTTGTAACAATTAACCGTTCAGCATGTTCAGGATGTCATAATGTTGTTCCGCCACAACGGCAAATTGAAATACGACAGAGTAAAAGAATTTTTTCTTGTGAATCGTGCGGCAGAATTCTGGTTTCAACAGAAATAGCAGAAGAAGCAAAAAAGAAACTCGGTTTATAATATTTGAGTAAAGTAGGTTATTGTTTTTTTACTTAATTCATTTGGAACGGGAATCCAAACTTACAATTAACGGATTCCCAATTTCATGAATGATGCAAGTTGATAACTACCAACTGTTACTTAGCAAACGCTTCTACTAAATTCTTCTCGAAATTATCATCCCAGTATTTTTCAACATTTCCACCTTTTAACCAGTAAATCCTTGGAGGTTGAGTTCCAATAAGATCAAAAAAATCGTTTGCATCTATCATATAAAACGGGAAATTGGAATGTGTAATAGAATTGAACAAATCAACGGTCACATTTCCTTCGGAGAAGAAAAGTACATAAACATCGGGAAGATTATTTTCATTTCTTTTTAAATCGGCAATTTCCGATGCTGTTTGCTGACAATGCTCGCAATCCAGACTAAAGACGGCAACAAGTTTATCCCCGCTTGTTAAATCGACTCTACCGGCTCCTTCAAAATGAATATACTTGCTGAATTTAAAATCGCTTACATTTCTTACCGGAGAAATTAAAAAAACAAAGGGCAAAGAAATAAGCATAATTGTTACTGGAAGAAATAATTTTCTTTTATCATCTCTTGTTTTGAAATAGAGTATAAAGGAGAAGATTAACAGAAGGATGTTTTTTAATATTGACTCAACCGGCGTCATTTTAATCAGTTCGCCAAAACAACCGCAGTTATTTTTATCCCCCAGAATAAAACCTGTATAGGCAAGATAAACTGTAAAGAAAAATAATAATCCCCACGTTAATGGAATTGTTATACTCTTCAGATAATATGGAAACATAAAGAGTATCCCGATTGCTAATTCAATGCCGATAAAAACTCTTACAATATATGCAGCAATGTTACGGTCCGATGTAATTCCCTGGTCAATTAAAATAACTTCTATGCTGCCCGGTAAAATAATCTTTGAGTATGCAGATAGAATAAAAGTTGCCGCGAGTAATAATCTTAACAATAATTTGAAGTCGAATGCGATCTTGGAATTCATGTTATCCAGTTGTTGGTGAAGTAATTCTACTTAACTATGGTTTCGATTGCAGACTTAACATCATCTGCCCCAATAATATCGATAGAGCTTTTTACTTTAATCGACTTTAGATTATTCCGTGGAATAATTATCCTCTTAAAACCAAGTTTAACAGCTTCCTGTATTCGTTTATCAATATGCCCAACGCTTCTAACTTCTCCGCTTAAACCAACCTCTCCAATAACAACCGTATTTTTTTTGGCAGCTTTTTCGCTGTAACTGGATGCTATTGCACAGCAGAGGGCAAGATCAACTGCGGGTTCGTCAATTCTTAAACCGCCGGCCATATTAACAAATACATTTTGTGCAGATAATCTTAACCCCGCTCTCTTTTCAAGAACTGCTAATAAAATTGATAACCGCCGGTAATCAAATCCAGTTGCAACACGCTGAGGGTTTCCATACGCTGAAGGAGTAACAAGCGCCTGAACTTCCAGCAGAATCGGGCGAGACCCTTCTATACTCGATGTTACAACTGATCCTGTAACTTCTGTATCGCGCTCACTTAAAAAAATCTGGCTCGGATTTTTTACTTCCTTCAGTCCGTCATCGTGCATCTCAAATATGCCTATTTCATTTGTGCTGCCGAAACGGTTCTTCTGCGATCGTAAAATTCTATAAGAGTAGCTTCTTTCACCTTCGAATTGCAAAACAGTATCTACAATGTGTTCAAGAACTTTTGGTCCTGCAATCATACCGTCCTTTGTAACATGTCCTATTAATATTACCGCACAGTTTCTTTTTTTAGCCGACTTCATCAATTCAACCGTACATTCTCTAATTTGAGTTATTGTTCCGGGTGTGTTTTCAAGATCGGGTCTGTAAGTTGTTTGAATCGAATCAACAATTACAACTCTGGGATCGTTCTTCTCAATTGCATTGATGATATAATCGAGATCGGTTTCTGTAAGAACAAAAATATTATCCGATTTTACATTTAATCTTTGAGCGCGCATATTTATTTGATTTGCGGATTCCTCTCCTGTTACATACAGAACCGTTCCATCAATTTTTGATGCTGCTTGCATTACCAGTGTTGATTTACCGATTCCCGGATCCCCGCCGATTAAAACGACCGAACCGGTTACCAATCCGCCACCTAACACGCGATCAAGCTCTTCAATGTTTGTTTTTATGCGTGTCTCTTCAATCCGGTTGCCGATTGCTAAATTTGTAAGACGTGGTTCAACATTTACTTTTTTGCGGGTCGATTTTTTTTCTTCTGCAAATTCTTCGGTAAACGTATTCCAGCTTTCACATGAAGGACATTTGCCCAACCACTTAAGCGATTCGTGTCCGCAGTTTGAACAGATATATTTGATTTTATGCTTGGACATTTTATAATCCTGATTTTTCCTTATCGATACTAATAAAAAGTAACTATTACATAATAAAAATAGATCGCGGATTAAATGGATTGAAACTGATTTTCACTGATTTATTTTGATTGTTACTTTTTATTTTTACCAACAGACTGATTCTATAAATTAAAGACCCGTGCGTTGAATAAACTTTTTAATAATCGGGTCTTCGCTTTCAATTATTTCTTGCGGACTTCCGGAAAAATAGATTTTTCCTTCGTGCATCATAAATATTTTTTCTGCTGTGTTTTTAACACTGAACATGTCGTGTGTTACAATTATAGATGTAACGTTTAACTTCTCGTTTAATTCTTTGATAAGATCATCAATTGCATCGGACATAACCGGGTCTAATCCAGTTGTTGGTTCATCGTATAAAATGTATTGCGGATTAGTAACGAGTGCGCGTGCAAGCCCAACTCTCTTTTTCATACCGCCGGAAAGTTCTGCCGGTTTTAATGTCTGGGTGCCGGGTAAACCGACAAGTTGGAGTTTCTCAGCAACGGCTTTTTCAATTTCACTTTTGGAAAAACCGAAATTATTTTCAACAAGCGGAAGCGAAACATTTTCGAAGACGGTCATAGAATCGAATAGAGCTGCACCCTGGAATAGAAATCCGAATTTTCTACGGATTTTATATAATTCTTTTTTTTCAACATCACTTATAATTTCGTTATCAACTTTTACGATGCCGCTATCTGGGGTAAGCAATCCCACAATATGTTTAAGCAGAACGCTTTTACCGCATCCGCTTCTTCCAATAACCGCTACGGATTCACCGGTATTAATTGTAAGATTTACGCCGCGTAATACGTTATTGCCGCCGAATGTTTTGTGAAGGTTGATTATTTCGATCATTGATTCATTGTAAAAAATTCGGTTGAAATATATAAAAGATTGAGGAGTTAAGCGAAGTGAAATTATAATTAAGCGGAATCAACAATTGCTGATTCCGCTATTCAAATTTAGTATTACTTCATCAATATCATCTTCTTGCTTAGGTTTACATTGTTACCAACCAACTTGTAGATGTAAACGCCTGATGATAATTTGCTTCCATCAAAGCTGGCCGTGTATTCCCCTGCTCTCTTTACTTCATTTACAAGATGGGCTACTTCTCTTCCCAGCATATCATATACCTTTAAGCTGATATGTCCATCTTGCGGAATCTGGTAACGGATTGTTGTTGATGGATTAAATGGGTTCGGAAAATTATCGTATAATAATAATTTCTCGGGGATAGGTGGTGTTGTTTGTTCAACCAACTCTTTTGGCTGGATTTCTGCTGCTTTGAACTCTACCGGCACATATGTTTTAAGAGCATATTCTGCAAACGATATTTCATGTTCAATTGTTTCGTTCTTCTCTCTCTTTAGTCTTTCTAATATAGCAGTCGCTGTTGACTCATCATTTTCGTAATACAATGATATGTAAAAATTATTCAATGATGCCAACGTTGTTACTCTGTTGTTTTTGCTTGATGAAAGGACTGCTTCGTTTATGTTCTTTGCCGGTTTTATCTTTCCCTGTTTCAAATATATGTAACCCAATAATAAATCCTGCTCTTTGTCCTTCTTTGCAGCTTTCTCAAAAAACCTTGTTATTTCCGATGCTGTTTCATTTGTATAGCATGAATAGAGTTCTACATATGCTCTCTGATCATCGGGATTCTTTTCGAGGTAGGATATATAAAAATCTTTGGCTTCCTTATATTTTCCTTCACCTCTTAACTGGCTGCCGACAAGCAGAGGATCATTGCTTTGATAACTACTTTCATTCTGTTTTGGCAATGGTATTCCAGCCCAGGGATCCGATGCTATATAAGGAAATTTGTAAATCGGGCCATATGTTAACGAATAACTAGGATTTCCGTTCTTCCAATAAACACCTATTGCATCAAGTGTATATGAACAGCCATTGTATATATCGTATGGTGAGTTATCATAAATTGTGTTTTGACCTGTACAATTAATTGCGTTGTACATTACCGGAAGACTATTAGTGCTGGTTATATTTATCCCTCTACCGTTATTTGTGATACGGTTATTTCTGCTGTTTGTATATGGAACGTTTTTAAATAAAGGTGAACAGCTGCTTCCAACTATTATTCCTGAGTTACTATTGTATGCAATATCATTTTGACCGATATTACCGTATGAACCGGCTAAATAGGCAAGTCCCGTTACTGATGATTTTATTGTATTATAATTACATGTTACTGTTGATCCATTTTGTACAATTATTCCTGCACTGCTGTTCGATGAAATATAACAATTTAAAACTGTCCCCGTTGAACCGGTAAATGTAATTGCGTTAGAGTTATTTGTAAATGTTGAGTTCTGGATGGTTATGTTGGAAGTGCTGGTTGCTTGTATGTTGGTGCCGTATTGCATATCTACATAATTAAGGGTTGAGCCGGAAGCTCCTGAGCCGCTAAAAATTATAGAGCCCCAATTTCCGGTTGTTCCACTGCGTGTGAATGTTATTTTATTGGATTGTGTTCCCACTGCGTTTAGGGTGCCGTTGACAATGAGCGATACACCATTAGCAAATTTAACTGTCACACCGGGTTGAAAATTCCAGGTTTCTCCAGAAGGTATTGTAAATGTTTGGGTTAATGTTCCGCCGTAATTTTCAAGTGTATATTTAAGAGCTTTATATGCATTAATTCTTCCATAACCCATGTATTGATTCCACGTATGTCCATCAGATTGTTGATAGTATTGGTCGACACCAACCTTATCTGTTGAGTGCTTTAAGATATTATATACTTGCTGTTGATCTAAATTGTAATTTGCACTAAGAATTAAACCTATGGTTCCGCTAACGAATGGAGCTGCTATTGATGAACCAAAATTATTTTCATGTAAATACCCATTAACAATATATGGGGATGTGTTTTGGTATATGATACTATAACCGCCACCCGGAGACGAAAAATCAACAAAAGAATTTTGAGGGTCATTTATTGGATCTGTTCCAGGGCTGTAATTCCAACCATCTCGAAACATTTCAGTCCCACTTATTAATTCAGTCCCCGTTACAGCAATAACTTGGCCACTTGAAAAACTAAAAGATGCAGGTTCAAATTTTTTCGGCACGACATATCCATGCTCTTGTTGATGGTTCCCCGCCGAAGCAACACATATAACTCCGTTATTGATAGCATAATGAATTACATCTCGCAAGTCCGCAGCGTCTGTGACTGTTATCCAACTAAAATTAATAACGTCGGCATTATTGGCTGCATTATAAATGTTTTCAAGTGTTTCATTAACATAATGTTGCGTTAATATTAACTTGCAATTAAAGCCAATACTTGCTATCCCCATATTATTATCTGTTTTTCCTGCGGCAATACCCGCCACAGTAATTCCGTGACCGCAGTATTTGCCATTATCAGATATTACATTGCCTATTAGATCCTGGTGTAAAGTCGAAATTCCGCCATTAAATTGATCATGAATTGCAATTTTTATTGACGGATCGCCTTTAGTAATATTCCAGGCTTTCTGAGCTTCAATTTTATCAAAAGCCCACTTGCTGTTGTTCCAATAGTATGGATCGTTTGGGTCATAACATGCCATGCTTGCAAGTGGGGGATCTGCGCTTATAATAAATTTCTGCTCTTTTAATTGCCTTATTACAGTTTCTAAAGGAATCTCTTTATCAAAAAGCAATTTAAAGTGTTGTGAAAGATCTGGAACCGAAACATATTTATTTAGTCTTTTGCTAAAGCGAATCGTATCGTCTACAAATGTATTTGGGAAAGTTTTGATTATTACAAAATTGCCATAATCTCTTTTAATGCTATCAAATAAACTCTTTACGTCCTCATTTTTAATTTCATCAAAAAGAAGTTCCTTCTGATTTTTTTTTGTGTTTATCAATCCTTTTGTGAATTTTATTTTTACTAGAGTTGAATATTTCTTGCCATCTTTGATAATAATAGGTGCTTCTTGATATCTTGCTTTGAATTGAAGATTTTGTGTTAAAATAGCAGTTGGAATTAAAACTAGCAATAGACAATATATAGTTTTCATAAACTCCTCTTTTATTTTAAATGACATATTTTTTTTATTAAAATTTTTTTTGGGGTTATAATTTGACAAATATACAAACCGCTGGATAGGTACCTTGAATCAAACAATATTTCGTGATTACCGCTATGCATGTATCCTTTAAATATATTACTGATTTTTTCGCCTAATGTGTTATAAATATTTATTGTTATTTCTGTGTCGTAGGGTATAAATAATCTTAACTTTACACTTGAATTGAAAGGATTGGGATAAAATTGAACTGAAATATTATATAAATCATTAATAGGACTTTCTTGTTTAATTCCAACAATGGTTGGATCAAATAGTTCGCAATATCGAGTAGGGAAAATAGTTGTTCCAGTAAACTTCTCACCACCGATAACAATTATTTTTTCGTTATTTAACTTTTCAGATGTGTAAAATAATTTTTTTGATAAGGTATTACCAACATATAAACTTTTATGACTTTTTAGATCATATAATTCCCAATTACTTGATTCATCGGAACCAAAAATTATTATTCTATCGCCTAGTTGATGAACATGTGTTTTTTTCCATTTAAGATTTGTAAAACCAACAATTTCCCATTTTCCTAAATTATGATTAAATATTTCAACTGTATTTGTATTACCACCAATAACTAAAACATCGCCATTTGATAGTAATAAGGCGGAATGGTTTGAGCGACCGATATTCATATTTCCCGTAAAAACCCAGCTATTTGTTAACGAATTATAGATTTCACAACTACTTTCATTTCCCATTGAACCCCCCCCAGTTACTAAAATTCTTCCGTCATTAAGTCGAGTAGCAGTGTGATACTCCCTTGGAATATTTAATGAAGAGATTGGGTTCCATTTTTGAGAGGATTCTTCAAATATTTCACAGTGTTCAATAGTTCGCATATTGGTCAAATTATTATCTGCCGTTTTACCACCAATTATTAATATATTTTTTTCATTCAGTCGTATTACTCGATGCGCGCTATAAATCCTTCTTATTTTTATTGAATCCGTAAGAGACCATACATCTAATAAAGGATCATATATCTCGCAACTTTTCGTTTCATAGCCCCCAATTGCTAGAACTTTATTGTCAGAAAGTAAAATTAAGTTGTGTGAACTCCTGTGAATTAAATGAGGTGATGATAATTGCCAAAAATTATAATTGGGATCATATATTTCACTCGATTTTACTTTTCCGAATCCATTCCCCCCAGTGACCAAAATTTTCCCATTACTGAGAACAACAGAAGCGTGGTTGTATCTAGCTTCGTTCAGACTATCTGCTAAAATCCATCCACCATAACTTTGTCCAAAAAGAATAGTACTTTGAAAAATTAGGTATAATCCGCATGAGATAAGACTCTTTTTCATTTGTATTCTCCAATACTATTTTATGAAATTCAATATTAGTTCTTGATTATTATTCTAAGTACTCCTAGTCAAGCTAGATACACTCATTAACACCAAAATTGTTATAATTCTTGACAATATTAAGATTCGGTTTTTCAAATTATTCTTTTCCAACTTCAACCTGGAAGGTTAGCTAAATGCTGGTTCTAATGTTTACGTCTCTTTCATTTTTCCCCCTCTTTTTGTTATTAAATTATTTTGCGGAGTATTACAGGTATGCCGGTTGTTTGGTGTGGAAATAAGTGCGATAAACTGAGAAGTTGTATAGTAAAATTTATTTTCCGGAGAGTCATACAATACTCCGAATTATTTTCAACTATAAACTACGCAATTTATAATAAAAGTCAATTGAATTCGTAATACCGGAATTTCATATTCTTTCTATTACTTGTAAGTAAACAAAAAGCCCCGACACATTTGCCGGGGCTTCTTTACACACACCCTCGGGTCGATCATGTCCGACCCATTCATAATTTTATTACTTCATTAATATCATCTTCTTGCTGATGTTTACGTTGTTACCAACTAATCTGTAAACATATACTCCGGATGCCAGTTTGCTTGCATCAAAGTTTACTTTATGAATTCCGGCATTCATTTCGCCGTCCATCAAAGTTACTACTTCCTGACCAAGTATGTTGTAAACCTTAAGGTTGAACTTACCTGCTTCGGGTAATGCAAACTGAATTGTTGTTGTCGGGTTGAACGGGTTAGGATAGTTCTGGCTTAATTCAATTGTTGTCGGTAATTCGTTGTTATCGCCAACGCTTGTTAATCCCTGTCCTTTGGACAAATAAATCTTACCGTCTTTTGTTCCAACCATAACAGCATCATCATTCGGACTAACCATTACAGAACTAACTCCAAATCCGCCCATTCCAAGAGATGTCCATGTATTTCCGTTATCAGAAGATTCGAATACACCGCTTGCCCATGATGCTACATATATTTTTCCTGATCCGTCAACTGCTATTGAATAGATGAACTGAACATTGATATCAAGTTTTGTCCATGTAGAACCGTTATCCAGCGAGCGGTAGAGGCCATCGCCGTAAGAAGAAGCAAATACTGCTGTAGATGTTGCCCCAAGAGCCCAGATCATATTGTTGCCAACAGTAACCGGTGTCCAGTTAGCGCCGCCATTAATTGATTTGAATACTCCGCCGCCAACTGTTCCACAGAATAATGTTGTTCCTTTTACAGTTAGCGATTGAACTGTTGTAAAGTATCCCAAACCGTTATTTGCTGGTGTCCAGGTAGATCCGTTATCTGCAGATTTGTAAACTCCGAATCCCCATGTTCCTGCATAGATAATTCCATTGTTAACTGTTAGAGCGTGAACGTCCATTCCGGTTAATGATGTAAGAGTCCATGTTGAACCATCGTATTTGTAAACACCCATTTCAGTTGCTGCAAAGATGTATCCGTTGCTTGCAGTTAATGCCCAGATAAATCCAACAGTCATATTATTATTTATTCTTGTCCAGTTCAAACCATTATTTGTAGATAGATAAATCTTTCCGCCCCATGTTCCTGCATAAATTTTACCGTTGTTGTAGATTAATGAGTAAACAATTTCTCCGCTTCCAAAACCATTAACCTGCTGCCAGTCGTTTCCATTTCCGTTGCCATTATTGCCGCCGGTGCTTGTATTGCTGAATACAACTTTTACGCTTGCTGAGTTATTGTTTGGATTTGGATCTATTGTTATTACAGAATGAATAGATGCATTATTGATAACTTCCTTTTCGTATGGAATGTTTCCATTGAAAGGAGCTAAGTTCATTTGTCCCATACCTTCTAATGATTTACAAATCATCTGACCGTTAATTACACCTGCTACAAAGTTAACATGTGCTTTTGGTGCAAGAACTGAACCACGGATATCTATTCCCTGAATTGTAATTGATGTTGCCTGATAGAAGTTATAAAGAACATTACCAATTGATGTACCGTTTACTGTTAATCCGCCGGTCCATGTGATTGATGTTCCGTTAATATTTACAAGAACTACAGAACCGTTTGGAACTGTAATGCTGACATTATTTGCATTAGATAAATCCGATCCGTTAACAGAGAATACATTCAAGAAAGGATCTGTTCCGGTAAGGTTCAATCCGCCCCACTGCATTGTAGTTGTTCCGTTGGTTGTGTAACCGCTTAATGTTGCAGAGAGGTTTAATAAGTATGCTTCAGCTGCTGCAAAATCAATCGGATTACCCTGTTCAATAGTTCCCTCGACACTTACCGCTGGAATTGGTAAGTTTGTCGTGTTTCCGTAAACAACGTTTCCATTATAAACTGCGCCGCTTGAATACTGTAAATGACCCCCAACTATTAATACGTCGCCGCTGTTATCCGGTAATTGATCGCCAACACTGTAATTTGCAAACGAAGCATTGCCACCGATTGCTGCTTTACCCTGTGTATCGGATGATGGCTGATTAACGTCTTTAATTACAAAGAGGTTGAAATCTTTTGCAATACCAAGATCGAATGTTCCGTTGTTAACTTCGTCGCAATCTGCTTTAACATTTATTGTTAATGTAGCTGTTGCACCGCTGTTAAGATCTCCAACTCCCCAGAATCCGGTTGCGCTGTTATATAGCCCTTGAGATGCCGAGTATGACTGATAGATTGCGCCGACAGGTAATAGATCATAGATTACAATACCCTCTGATTTATCCGGGCCATTATTTTTAACTGTAATTGTGTAATAATAAGCTTCGTCGCATTGAACCGGAGTCTTGCTTGCTGTTTTCTTTATTTCGAGATCTGCTTGCTTCGGCTGACAAATAACATTAACTGTATGACTGTCATCGTAGCGTACTGTGTTTGATCCGAAGTTGTAATTATCCAAAGATGGATGTCCGATTACCCAGGCATTGTTTGTTAAGTTGCCGCAATCTGTTTCGTCTGTAGTATATTCATAAGTGAATGTTTCGCTCTGACCAGGGTAGAGTTTCAAATATTTTATTTTGTGATCGCCAGCCGGCATTAACATAGGATCGTAAACATTTGCACCGCCGGAAAGGAGAATATCGCCGCAATTTGTTACTGTAAATGAATAAGTGATCTTTTCACCAACATTGATAGATGTTGGACCGGATTTTTGTAAATCAACACAAACCTTAAAGAAGCCGAAATCGATTGTTAAGTCGTCGTTGCAATTTACTGTTACGCTTGCTGTTCTGTTTGTTAAGTCGCCATCGCTATCTTTTGCGTCGTTTGTACCTTTATCCTTAAATGTTAAGAACCATTTTTCACTCTGTGAACCAACTAATACACCGCCGGTTACAAAGTTGCTTGCTGCTATTCTTACTTTGTAAGTACCGTTAAGTATGTTGTTGAATTCATAATATCCGCTTGCGTTTGTAGTTGTAGTAAGAAGAACATTGTTCTGAGAGTCGAGTAATTCAACGACTACTCCGGGAATACCTGATTCGTTAGCATCCTGAATTCCGTCTGTATCTTCGTCGTGCCATACAAAATCACCAATTTTATTTTTGCAATCTTCTTTAATTAAACCGGCATCCCAGGTAAGATCGTTTTCGCCGGGTGTTAAAGTCGTACAAATTGTTTTTCCTGTTGTTAAATCTGTATCGGAATCTTTTGCATCATCGCTGCCGGCATCTTTTGTAGTGAATATATATCCAGAAGGAAGAATAAACTGAACATAATAATCGCCGGGAACCAAATTATCGAATAAATAATATCCGTTTGCATCGGTTGTTTTTGTTCCGATTAAGTTATTACTGCAATCATACAATTTAACTATCACTCCGGATACTCCGGGTTCGCCATTATCTTGAATTCCGTTCTTATTCAAATCTTCCCATACTCTATCGCCAATAGATGCTTTAACATTTTCGTTACAATCGAGATAACCTTTATCAACTGTTCCGTTATCGAAGTTTTCGTTAATCTTTGTTGCTGCATCATTAATTTCGCTGAAAGTAAATCCGCTTAAACTTCCGCCACCAAGTGCTAACTCTGCTAATGCTAAAAATTGATTAACTGTATATCCTGTGAAAGGTCCGCTCTTAATAACCAGATTACCAAGAGGAGTAGCATTGCTTCCGATATATCCAGCGGCATCATAATTAACATTTAATTTTAGAGCAACAATCTGTCCTGCTAAAACACCGGCAGAAGTTGATGTCGGGTTTGTATAGTTCTGAGTTAATGCGCCAGCTGTTCCGCCTTGCGGTAAAAAGTCTTCAACAGCCTGGGCTGTAGTAAGTGTAATTTTAAAAATTGAGCCAACTACTAAACCTGTAGGGAATACATTATCAAAATACATATCTCTAATTTGACCGGGTCCGCTATTAGAAGGACTTCCCCATCCGCCCTGTGTATAAGTTGTAAATCCTTTTAGGTCGCATTGAGCCGGCGTATACCAGGTTACTGTTCCATTTACTTGTTTAGTATCAAATGCTGGGGTTGCAAGAACTAATTTTTGTTTGCTGTTTGGACTTGTTTTATGAACATATCTTGTTCCTTGAGGAATAACAACATCTGCTTTTGCTTTAATAGTTGCAGATCCTAATCCGGAATAAGTTAAAGTGATCGGTCCGCCCTTACCGCTAGCATTAGTAACTACTGATGATGCGCTTAATGACCCGAGCGTTGTTGTTAATTGAATAGTAACATTTGGAACCGGATTGCCATCGATATCAAATGCAAAAACTAAAAATGTTGCTGGTGTTCCTTGAACATAAGAAGCCGCCGGAGGAACAATCAATAAAGTTTCTACCGGTTTAACATTATTATGATTTGCAGTTGCATCTGCTATAATTGCAAGTGCTCTTGCTTTTACATCGGCATCATTGGAAATTGTGTTTGCATTAAGACCGTCGCTAAAATGCCAGATTGCCAACTGAATAGCGGCAGCTTCTTTTTCTAAACTTGTCGTTTGTCCAGGGTAGCCTGTTTTGTAAGGATAATAATTGTTAAGGATGTAGGTTATTTCTGATGGAGTGGATCCTTCATCCCAGTAATCTTCATTAGTAGCAAGGTAATTGCCAATATCAATACAGTAAAAATATTTTACTTCACTATTTAATGTTCCCTTAAATGTTCCGGCAAACGTTGTTGAGCTTTGATTGCTGTAGGGATTTGTGTAAGTAATATTTTTACCTGTTGATGTGCCCGATATTTTTGCCATACTTGTATAATCGGTAATGCTCTTTACTCCACTTTTGTTTTGAGCAAAAGAGAAGGAAGATAACCCCATAATAAGTGATAAAACTAAAATCACCCTTAAATAAAGTTTCGGCTGATTTACCATTTGATACTCCTTTTTAATTAAACTTTTAATGGAGTAGATAAAACAATACTGGTGCCATATAAAAGATTCGTTTTTGGCGTTATTTCAAAGGAATTGGGCGATTAAAAAATGCCCTTGTGTTTCAAAATGATAATATGATCCCTAAATAAATCGTTTAGAAACGAATAATAACAGGGGGATTTAGAGGATTTATTAGCTCGTGATAATCAAATGCTATCTATAATATAAAGCAATTTTTACCACTGAAAGTCTTTTTGATAAACTGATGGCTAAAGTTTTGCGGGGTTAATGGAGAAATTATCTCAGATTGATTCTTTTTTATAATACAAATACGGGGCGGTTATTTATTCCGCCCCGAATTGCTTGCTTAACCCTCTCTCTATTTCGCCAAGATCATTTTCTTGCTGATATTAACGTTATTTCCGGTCAGTTTGTAAATATAAACTCCCGAAGAAAGTCTGCTTGCATCAAAGTTTACTTTATGAATTCCGGAACTCATTTGTCCATCAACAAGAGTTGCTACTTCCTGTCCAAGTATGTTATATACTTTTAATGAGAACATACCAGCCTCAGGAATTGCAAACCGAATTACAGTTGAAGGATTGAACGGGTTCGGGTAATTCTGATTCAGTTCGAATTTGGTTGGAACTGATTCTTCATTATCGGAAACACTTGTTAATCCGCCGGATTTCGATAAGAAGATCTTTCCTTCTTTGGTTCCGATGAATACATCATTATTATCCGGATTAACTATGATCGAACTAACACCAAGTCCTCCCATTCCAAGTGAGGTCCATGTATCGCCATTATCGCTCGACATAAAGACTCCGGTAGTCCATGATGCAACATAAACCTTTCCAGTATTATCAACTACAACAGAATAAATAAACGGTGCATTCAGATTTGTTACTTTACTCCATGTCGTTCCGCCATTTAACGATCTGTATAATCCGTCTCCGTAAGTTCCGGCAAAGAGTTTTGTATTAAGAGGATTAATTGCAGGAATTGCAACAACAGACCAAACGAATTCGTAACCAACATTAAGTTTAGTCCACAAACCTCCTCCGTTAAGAGTAACAAAAACTCCACCGCCGAAAGAAGCGGCATAAGCAATGTTTGCGGATGTTGCTACAACAGATTGAATTGCAAGGTAACCGCCAAATCCGCTATTTATTTCTGTCCATGTTGTTCCCATGTTTGTAGATTTATACATACCGGAACCCCATGTAGCTGCATACAATACTTTTGTAGAAAGTGTCTTTCCAATAGAAATTGAATGGACATCTTTTCCGGCAAGCGAAGTAAGTATCCAGTTAGTTCCATCGAATTTATAAACGCCCTGTTCGGTCGCAGCAAATATAAGGTTGTCGCTATCAACAGCTAACGACCAGATAAATCCAACAAACATATTATTGTTTATTCTTGTCCAGGATTGTCCCTGGTTGGTAGATTTATAAATTTTTCCACCCCAGGTGCCGGCATAAATTGCATTGTTACTATATGCCATTGTGTAAACAATTTCACCCGCAGCAAATCCATTTACAGGTTGCCAATTACTTCCATTGTTGTTTCCATTATTATTTCCATTCGAACCGGTTGATGATGAAATCGGTTTTACTTTAACACTCGCAGAATTGTTATTCAAGTTAGGATCTTCTGTTAATGCTGATGTAATAGAAGCAAAGTTTGTTACTTCCTTTTCGTATGGAATATAGCCGATAAATTTACACTGGTTGAATTGACCGGAATTAAACTGCCCCGAACCTGCCATCGATTTTACTATTACCTGTCCGTTAACTACGCCGGATGGAAAATGTAATGCTGCAAAAGGTGCAAGTATTGAACCTCTAACATCAATTCCCTGAAGTGTAAGATTTGTAGCTTGATAGAAATTGAAGAGTACATTTTCTTTAGCCGTGCCATTAACAGATAATCCTCCACTCCAGCTAACATTTATTCCATTAATATTAACAAGAACAACTGAACCGTTTGGAGCGTTGATAGTTACATTGTTGGCAGTTGATAAATCAGATCCATTAACAGCAAATACATTCAGATAAGGATCTGTTCCTGTTAATGTTAAACCACCCCACTGCAATGCAACTGTTCCGTTTGGAGTATATCCGCCAAGGGTTGTAGATAGATTTTGCAGATATGCTTTCGCAGCAGCAAAATCAATTGGATTATCCTGTCTTAATGTTCCGCCGGTTATACTTACAGCGCTTTGCGGTAGATTTGTGCTAACACCATAAACCACGTTGCCGTTATAAACCGCACCGCTTATGAAAGTAAGCGTTCCGCCTACAATTAATACGTCTCCGCTGTTTGGCGGTAGCTGGTCGCCAACACTATAATTTGCAAGATATGCATTACCACCAACCGCTAATTTACCTTGTGTATCGGAAGATGGTTGATTAAGGTTTTCAAAAACAAAAAGATTGTAATCTTTTGCAACACCCAGATCATAATATGCGCTGGTTATCTGATCGCAATCAACTTTTGCGGTAATTGCTAATGTTGCAAATGAGCCGTTGTTTAAGTCTCCTACTATCCACTTACCTGTATTTGGATCATATGATCCTTGTGATGTTGTATTAGATATATATACAAGTCCTTGAGGTAATAGATCTGTTACTTCAATTCCCTTAGCTTTGTCCGGGCCATCGTTAGTAACTTTTATTGTAAATACAACATTCTCACCACAGGTTGGATTACTCTTATTAACTGTTTTTTCAATTCTTACATCGGCAATTTTTTCTTCAATCAATCCCCCGTCAACATTAATTATTGTCTCGCCAAGTCCAAGTGTAAAGCAATCTGTTTTACCGGTGGAGATGTTAGCGTCGGAATCAATATCATCATTTGTTCCCTGGTTAGCCGGTGCGAATGAATATCCATCTGGAAGAATAAATTGAACATAATAACTTCCGGGTGCAAGATTGTTAAAAGAGTAATTTCCGTTTGCGTCTGTTGCTGTTGTTGCAATTAAATTATCGGCACAATCATAAAGCTTAACTGTAACTCCCGGTAATCCGCCTTCGTTTGAATCCTGTATTCCGTCTTTGTCTAAATCATTCCATACTTTATCACCGATAAATCCGTTTGGTACCAAACCAGCATCAAGATTTGTGATTGTTTGACCAAGTGCTAATGCTGTACAATCTGTTTTTCCTGTTGCAACATTTGCATCTGAATCTACATCGTCGTCGGATCCTTGATCTGGTAGAGCAAAATTGTAACCGATCGGTTTTACGAACTGCACGTAATAGCTTTCGGGGGCTAAGTTAATGAAAGAATAATTTCCGTTAGCGTCCGTTGTTGTAGTTGTAATCAGGTTATCACTGCAATCATATAGATTTACTGTAACGCCCGAAATTCCTGGTTCGCCCGGATCTTGGACACCATTATTATTTTTATCATTCCATACTTTATCACCAATCGAGCCATTGGGTATTAATCCAGCATCAAGATTTGTGATTGTTTGTCCGAGCGCTAATGTTGTACACTCTGTTTTTCCTGTTGTAGCATCTGCATCCGAATCTACATCGTCGTTTGTTCCTTGATTAGCCGGGGCAAAATTATATTCGACCGGTTTAACAAATTGAACATAATAGCTTCCGGGAGCTAAATAGTTAAAAATATAGTTTCCATTTGCGTCAGTAGTAGTTGTTGCAATTAAATTGTCTGCGCAATCAAAAAGTTTAACTGTTACACCCGGTATTCCTGCTTCTGCGGGGTCCTGAATTCCATTATTATTCGTATCGTTCCAGACTTTATCGCCGATGGAGCTGTTTGGTATTAAACCAGCATCAAGATTTGTGATTGTTTGACCAAGTGCTAATGCTGTACAATCTGTTTTTCCTGTTGCAACATCTGCATCAGAATCCAAATTATCATCGCTTCCCTGATTGATTTGAGTAAACGCGTAACCGGAAGGCAATTCAAACTGAACATAATAACTGCCCGGACGTAAATTACTGAACTTATAAATTCCATTAGAGTTGGTTGTTGTCTGGGCAATAAAATTATCGCTGCAATCATAAAGTTTTACAATAACTCCGGGAGTTCCATTTTCGCCGGCATCCTGAATTCCATTCTGATTCGTATCATCCCAAACTTTATCGCCGATAGAACCATTTGGTCTTAAACCGGCATCAATATTTTTATTCGGTTCGCCTCCGGCAAGCGTAATAATTCCGGTTTTTCCTGTTAATGGATTTGCGTCGGAATTCTTTGAACCGTTAAGACCTTGCGAGTCGGTATTTTGAATTGTAAAATCATACTGCGAAGGATTAACAAATTCTACCTGATAGTTTCCAGGCAATAATCCCAGGAATATGTAATAACCGTTTGCATCGGTTGTTGTGGTGGCAATTAAATTTCCATCGCCATCATAAAGTTTAACAGTTACGCCCTGTATTCCGGGTTCGTTTAAATCCTGTATTCCATTTTGATTAATATCGTCCCAAACAAAATCTCCTATTTTTCCATAAAGAGGAGTAATGCTGGAAAAATTAATTGTTGTACCGATTGCAAAAGCGTATCCTGAATTTAAGATTCGTTCTGTTCCGGGTTCTAAATCTTCAAAATCTTTTATCAATACTCTAAATGTAACTTCATAAGAACCTCTAACCGGAAGAGCGGAAGCCGGATCGAGTATAACTCCGCTACCATCAAGTGGAAAAGCTGTTCCCGAACCATTATCAGGAATTTGTGAAGTTACTCCAAATGAATTTTTAAAGAATGTTGTATTTGGAACATAAATAGTATTTGCCGGTAAATTATCAAACAATAATAAATCCGGTACCGGTGCACGACTGATATTATTTACAACTATTTTGTAGATCAATTCATCGCCCGGGGAAATGAAACCGTCGCCATCATTATCCTGATATAATGTTCCATTCTTTCCAGCATCAAACAATGGAAGTGGTGGAATTCCAGAACCAACATCTAAGCCGGGAGCTGCTGCACTTGCGGTTAAAGGATCCTGTCCCCATGCTGCTGCAAGTTTTACACCTGAAGTTAATGTGTATAAAAGCATTCCGGTTTGATTTCCAGAAGGATTATAAACTTTTGCACGATCAAGTTCTCTAAGACTTAAAGCCACATCATATTTGTTTCCATTTGGATCGGTTAATGGACCCGTAAAAGGGTTTGCATCATAATCAACATAAACTGTTACAGCGGTATTACCATTGCCAATTGGTGTAACATAAATTGGATTTCCATTTTCATTTGGATTTGTTCCAGATGTAGGATCTCTTCCTATTCCCAATCCAATTAAAACTTGAGGTGTTAATGCAGATTCGGGAACAAGCGCAAATCCCCAGTCCCATGTTCTGTTAGCACCTAGATTTGTACTGTTATTGTTAGCATCCGTTGTTGACAACGCAAAGAATTTTGAGCCATCATTAGTATTAAATTTTGCCCCGTATCCATCCGGTATTACCTGTCGGGCATATCCGCCTCCGCTCACTGTAATTGGGGTTGTTGTAAGAGTGTTTCCGCCGGTTCCGGTTCTAGTAGTATATTGAACTGTTATGCTGAATGTGTTGGGATTATATAACCAGACAACCGTGCTTGTGCCCGAAATACTTTGAGCACTATTTGGAGTTGATACCGGCTCCAAATATGTGCTTGACCAGAAATTCGTCGGAAGGAGTTGAAACCACCTGGATTCAAATTCATCGCCCCTGTCGCCTGTTATCAATGTAATGTGTACCGGCTTGCTGGAAAGAACTCTGGCGCCAACATTTATATTTCCATTAACAAGATGCGCTTGACCTTCACTAAGATTTACAGTTGTTTCAAACGAACCGTTTGCATCTGCATCAATCTGAACGGTTGCCCCGCCAACGCCAGCAATTATTGAAAGTCCTACATATGTAAAAATTCTATATGATGTGGAGTTCGGAATATTTTCGCCAACAGGAACTCTAAAATCCGTTCCCCAGCTTTCTGTATCATAAACTTCAAGTGCATCTGCCAATAAAGTGTTCGGACCTGTTGTCCATCCGGTTCTTGCAACAGAAACAGTTTTTGTTGCTGCAATTCTATCGCCGCCATCAAAATCAATTACTGATTGACGGGTTGTAGTTGTAACGGGATTATTTAAAATTATCACAGTGCCGGAGTTAATAATATCGCCGGGAATTCCAGGAGGCGCTCCGTTTGCGGGATTGCCATCACCCCATATTTGTGTCCCGCCGGGATTAGTAATACTATAAAGATTGAGCGGGTTTGAAATATCCGCATCAAATCCATTCTCCCATTGATCATAATATATAACTGTATTATCAGCTATTGCCGCTATCGAGATATATGTTTGAACCGGGTTGGTGGATGCCGTTCCATTTGTATTTATTGTTTGTAATGCCTGAAGAATTTGATTCTCCGGTAACGGTACATAAAAAAATTGAACCGGAACCGGGTTTGTTGATTGCGCAATTATTGATAGTGGAGTTGCGTACATCATAACTAAAAATACTAAAGTGGTTATCGCCGTTTTCCACAACAGAAACTTGCGCGAATAAATTGATATCGTCTTTTGACTATCCATATATACCTTTCATTTGTTCATTGTTTTTTAAAAATCATTCAACCGACTTTTTTAAATCGGTCAAACGAACTGGTATAGCCCGGATTAAACCTGCTATACACTGGATCGTTAATAATTTTGTAACGACTTCTTTGACTGCTTTGATAAAATTGTTCGGCTGCTATGGTGTCTCTATCTATTCGCTGAACACCAAGAGAATTCTCCACTATAACTCGCGCCGGTGAGCCTTGCGCTTCCGTAGCCAGATAAATTTTATTGGACAAGATTGTTCTTCGAAAATGAATCTCTTCGAAACCTCTTCTTCGCTTTCGTAGAGCTGAACCTATATACGAGAGTGCAACCAGCAGAATCATTATAATTGCTGCCAGAGCAACCGAATAATAAACAACATCAATTAGTTGCATTAAACCTCCATTTAATGACCGGATTATCAAACGATTCCGGTACCGTGATGATTTTTCTATTTTGAGTTGCGGAGAAAGATTTTGTAATAGCACGCCCGCATGCGCCACCGCGTTTAAGCCTAATAATTGGTGATCCACAATTGTTTCTATCACTGATCTATAAAAAGCTTTGCGTAATCAATAAGTGCCTCCGTTCTTCTAGTTTGATGTTTTTAATTACATGTAAAAATTTTATTCCGCGAATTATTGGCTCTTTATGTAATCGGCCTTCCGCGTAATAATTTCTATTTATAATTGCCCTATAACCCTTCTCTTAAATACCTCTTATTAAGAGAAAATCTCCCCCGGTTAAATTTTTAGTAATGTCTCATATTCAATACCGGTGCCAGCTATAGAATTCGATTTGACGGAAAATTCTTTGAAAAAATTTTTTTGGTCTGTTCCAAAATGAAAAAGGAAAAATTTTTGAGGCATATTTTAATTCGGCTATTGGGGTCTCTATAAAATTGAGGGTAGCAATAAGATGAAAATATTTTTACACGGGCACAACCTTTTGGTGGTTGTGCGAGTCTAAATTTTTGTCGATCATTAATAATTAAAAACCTATGGGGGGGAAATTATAATGTCCATAAAAAAACTGACCATTCTTTTATTGTTGCCTATAATTACACTGGCAACAGGAAAAGCCAGTAATGAAAAAATTGTCCTCGCTTATAAATTAAGCAACCTCAACATAAACCTTGATGGAAAGCTTACCGAACCAATCTGGCAAAAAGAACCGATTAAGGAGTTTGTTCAAAAAGATCCTAATGAAGGAACTCCGGCAAGCGAACAGACCAATGTATGGGTTGCTTATGATAATGAATATATTTATGTAGCTGCCAAATTGTATGATTCCAGACCCGAAGAAATAGATGCAAGCATTGCGCGCAGAGACAATTACTTTTCATCCGATTGGTTCGCTTTTTATGTTGATCCATATAACGATAAAAAAACCGGTTACTTCTTTGGTGTTAATGCCGGCGGAACAATGCTCGATGGCGTTCTATTTAACGATAGCTGGGATGACTGGTCGTGGGATGGAATCTGGGAGACAAAAACTACTATTGATAAAGACGGTTGGACTGTAGAAATGCGAATCCCTTTCTCGCAGATGCGCTTTAAACATGCCGATGCAATGACATGGGGGGTAAATTTTTACCGCGAAGTAAAAAGAAATAATGAAAAATCTTATTACGTAATGGTACCAAAAGCAGAAAGCGGATTTGTTTCTAAGTTCGCATTGCTCGAAGGTTTAAACGGTGTTCAACCCAAACAACGATTTGAAATGATGCCGTATATGGTTCAAAAAGCACAATACCTTGTTCATGATAGCGCCGATCCGTTCTATAAATCAAATCAATACAAAACTTCTTTTGGCGTCGATTTTAAGATTGGTATCGGAAGCAACTTAAATGTTGACGCAACAATCAATCCGGATTTCGGACAGGTAGAAGTTGATCCGGCGGTAATCAATTTATCTGCGTTTGAATCTTACTTCAGCGAGAAACGTCCTTTCTTTATAGAAGGAATGGAGAGCTTTTATTTTGGTATTGGGGGTGCTAATAATAACTGGGGATTTAATTTCAACTGGCCTGAATTATTCTATTCGAGAAGAATTGGAAGATCTCCGCGCGGTAATACTTCTGATGCCGAATACTTGAACTATCCGAGCGAAACAAGAATTTTAGGAGCTGCAAAACTAACCGGAAAACTTAATGAGTCCACAACTCTTGGAGCTATCTCAGCAATAACAGAACGAACTTATGCAACTTTATGGAATAATGGAATTAGAACCTCCGAAGAGATTGAACCGCTTACATTTTATAATGTGCTGAGATCTAAAAAGGAGTTTAACGAAGGGAAACAATCACTTGGTTTTATGTTCACAAGTGTTAACAGAGCTTTTAATCAAAATTCATTATCAGAGAATCTTGCAAAAAGTGCTTATGCATTCGGATTGGATGGATGGACTTTTTTAGATGACAACAAAGAATATGTTTTAACAAGTGCTTTTGCCGGAACATACGTTAATGGCTCAAAGGAATATTTGCAGAATTTACAGAAACAGCCATACCGTTATTTTCAGAGACCGGACAATCCATTCGAAACATTTGACCCTGAGAGAACTTCTTTAACCGGTTATTACGGAAGAGTAATGCTTAATAAACAAAAGGGAAATTTTTACATTAACTCGGCATTGGGATTTGTTTCTCCGGGATTTGAACAGAACGATCTTGGTTTTCAGTGGATGGCAGATAGAATAAATATACATACCGTTTTAGGTTACCGCTGGTTTGAACCGGATAGTGTTTTTAGGTCGAAACAGATTTATGTGTCCTACTCAAGATCAATGAATTTCAAAGGAGAAACTATCAGCAATTTTTTGTGGTACCGGCTTGGTGGAACATTTAAAAATTATTACGAATTATCGATAGGAGGCAACTTCAATTTCGAAACTTATAATCCTACGCTTACCCGGGGTGGTCCGTTGGGTATAAATCCCTCTTCTTATTATTTCTGGGCATTTGGAAGTACGGACAGAAGAGAAAAACTATCATTTAGTAGCAGTGTTGATTTTTCAAGAAATGCTATCGGTGCAAAATACAATAATATTTTTCTGTCAATTACGTGGAAACCAAGCACACAACTTACTTTTAGTATCGGTCCCTCTTTCGAAGTAAGCAAGGCATTACAGCAATGGGTTAAAAATGTAAGCGATCCGCTTGCTGTTAATACATATAATACGAGATACGTTTTCTCAACAATTAAGCAGCACACACTTTCTGCAAACATTAGATTGAACTGGACTTTCTCTCCAACACTCAGCTTACAACTGTTTATGCAGCCGTTCTTTGCCGTTGGCGAGTACTCGGATTTTAAAGAGCTTGCCAAACCACGCACTCTCAATTATCATTACTACGGACAAAACGGATCGACAATAAATTACGATAAGGATAATGATGAATATAATGTTGATCCTGACGGTAACGGTCCGGCTAAATCATTTAAATTCGGCAATCCGGATTTCAACTATAAATCTTTGAGAGGTACGGTGGTATTAAGATGGGAAGCAATGCCCGGCTCAACACTTTATTTTGTATGGTCGCATAACCAGACAAATTTTGATAATGCCGGTGAATTTAATTTTGCGAGAGACTTCAAACAATTATGGAATTCAAAAGGCGATGATGTTTTAATGATTAAATTTTCCTACTGGCTCGATATGTAAGAATGACGGGGTGGTAGTACTTCATAGACAAGACCCGGTTAAACGCCGGGTTTTTTATTACGTTGTTTTCCTGTAATTCAAAATTGCAAGCATATTAAAACCAATTGCAAATAATAATATTATTCCAAAATGTTTTAGCAGATCGGAAAAGCCGCTTCCTTTCAAAACGATCATTCGCATTACCTCTATAAAATAACTTACGGGATTAACATATGTAAGAACCCGCGCCCAATCCGGCATATTTTCTATCGGCGCAAATAATCCACCAAGCAGAATAAAGATCATCATACAGAAATACGAAATGAACATTGCTTGCTGTTGTGTTTCTGCAAATGTTGAAGTAAAAAGTCCGAAGCCGAGTAGTGCAATCAAATATATTGCAGCAAACAGATAAATAAGTAAATA
Organism: uncultured Melioribacter sp.; assembly: GCA_964510325.1. GTDB lineage: Bacteria > Bacteroidota > Ignavibacteria > Ignavibacteriales > Melioribacteraceae > DSXH01. Next base: position 25,822 of record CAZEBL010000007.1, read on the forward strand.
ACCTCCCCCCGGAACTATCCCGTAAACAATATAGCTAACAAAAAATCCGATTGATAAAATAATTAATCCTAAAATCCAGAAAGGAATTAACTTACCAAGAATAAACTGATGTTTTTTTATCGGTGTAACATTAAGCTGTTCTATTGTTCCGGCTTCTTTTTCCTTAACAATATTAAGTGATGCTAAAAGGAAACCAACAATTGTAACGAGTAGTGCGAGTATTCCCGGAACAAAAAAATATTTGTAATTCATTTTAGGGTTGAACCAATTAGAGGATGTTACTTCAATTACCGGTTGGGCATTCATTCGTGGTTGCTGAATCCATTCCTGTCTAATATCATTATTGAATTCTCTTATTATCGAGTTAGAATATGCAACCGCCAGCCCGGCTGTTTGCCCCGAGATTGCGTTTGCTGCAATCATTATTTTGGATTTATTCTCTCTTATAAGATCGTGCTCAAATCCGGCGTGAATTGTTATAATAATATCAGCATTATCCTGTTCAACTACGTTTAATGCTTTTTGGTAGGACTCTGAAAAATCGGTAAGTCTGAAATACCCCGTTGATGTTATTTTATTTATCAACTTTCTTGAGTATTCGGATCTGTCAAGATCTACAACGCTTAAATTAATATTCCTCATTTCATAATTTACGGCCAACGGAAGAATAATCAATTGAACTACCGGAACAACAAGTATCGCCCTTAAAATTAATTTATTTCTGAAGATCTGAATAAATTCTTTTCTTAATAAAAATTTCAACGCTCTCATTATAATCTTATTTTAAACCGTTTTATACTTATTAAAATAAATGTGGTTGTCATTACAATTAAAACAATTGTTTCCTTCCATATTCCTTCAGGTCCCATTCCTTTTATCATAACGTTTTTAATAATTATTATGAACCATTTTGCGGGTGATAAATTAGCAATCCACTGAAGAATGTCGGGCATGTTTGCAACGGGAAAAGCATAGCCGCTTAGCATAACAACAGGAAGCATTAATCCTACCAGAGAAATTAACATTGCCGCAAGCTGTGAGTTTGTTACCGTTGATATCAGCAGTCCCAGCGAAAGCGCGCAGAGTATATAAAGAACTGTTACGGATGTTAACAGAATTAAGCTTCCGTGTATCGGCATATCAAGAAGAGTTGCGCTTAGCAAAAGAATTGTTACAACATTTACAATTGACAAAATAAAATATGGGATCGCCTTGCTGATTATTACAAGCCACGGTTTCATCGGCGATACAAGAAGTATTTCCATGGTTCCAAATTCTTTTTCGCGAACAACTGAAATGGAGGTCATCATCGCCGAAACAAGTAGCAATATAAGTCCCATAACTCCCGGAACTGAAGTATAAGCTCCTTTAAGCTGGGGGTTATAGAGCATTCTCAGTTCGGTTTCTATGGTAAGGGGAAGTTTGCTTAATTCCATCAATTCGTTCTGATAATCCATTACAACCGCACTTACATAATTTGCGAGAGTTGTTGCTTGGTTTGGATCTGTTGCATCGGATATAATTTGTATTTGTGCTTTGTTTGTGTGCAAAAGTTCGTTTTGAAAATTGGGCTGGAACACTATTGCTAATTTTATTTTGCCTGATTTGAAAGCGCTTTCAATCTGGTCGCTTTTATTAATTGTTCTTTCTATTTGAAAATACTCTGTACTTTCGATTCTGTTTATTAACAGCTGGGTTATTTCATCTTTCGAGTTATCCAGAATGGCTATTTTTGCATTACGAACTTCTGTAGTAATTGCAAATCCGAAAATTATTAACTGGATAACGGGCATGCCGAAAAGAACAAGCATTGTTCGTCTATCCCTAAGGATATGATTAAATTCTTTCTTTACGAATGATAATAGTTGCTTCATTTTAATTTTCTTAATTATCCCATTCTTTTTTTTAAGCAATTTAATCGCTCCGCTTTGCACCCCGGGCAAGCAGAACAAAAACATCATCTATTGAAGGAGC
>CAZEBL010000008.1:0-27196 GCA_964510325.1 uncultured Melioribacter sp.
TGATATTTTGGGTTTATGTGTAAGATCACTTATTAGCTTAATTTGTTTTTTGCTTTTAATAAAAAGTACAACGGGATAAATAAAGAATGAGTTTATGATCAATAAACCGGCAACATAAAACAATATTTCAAGAATTATAATCATAATTAGCTTTGTAATTCTTTGTAAGTTAATTCAAATTGCTCTGCGACTTTTTCCCACAAATATTTTTTCCTGATCAATTCTTTTCCTTTTAAGGAAAGCTTTTGAGAATCATATTGTCCATTAAAATATTCGATTATTTTTCGCGCAAATTCATTTTCATCATCTGCAATTAACAATTCTTCTGAATCCATTACCGGAATTCCTTCCTTTCCCAAAGAAGTAGTAATTACATTCAATCCAGAAGCAAGCATTTCAAGTATCTTAACACGGATGCCGCTACCAATCCTCAACGGGACAACAGCAAGCGACTTGTTTTTAACATCCTCCCAGATATTACTAACAAATCCATTTACAATAATATTATCTTTAATTGATTCAGAAAAATAAAAATCCTTTGTAACTCCGCCTCCATAGAGATAAAGTTTTGTCTCTTTAAACTTATCAACAATTAAAGGAAAAACCTTATTGATAAACCATTTCAAGCCGTCATAATTGGGATACCATTCCAGCGAACCGACATGAACGAGCGAAAATTTTTCTGTTTCTTCTCTTTCTATTTTCAGCAATTCTTTATCAATTCCAAGCGGAATCACTTTTGTTTTAACCAAAGGATTAAGTTCCGTTAATCTATTTCTATCTTCATTACTCATCATAATACATGAATCAAATTTTCCGCATAACTGCGGTTCGTAAGAGAGAAATTTCCTGTACTGTATAAATGCATATAGTTTCAATACCAGATTCGATTGATTTGTGTAGTATCGTTCCATAATAGCAAGCTCAAAATTTTCCTCGCGCAATACAACAGGTGCTTTACTTAGTTTTCTTATCACGTCAATCGTCCAGCCCATATGAGCATTTGTAACATGAATAATATCATAATTATTGGATTCCAGATGCCTGGTTAGAAATTCTTCGTATTCCTTTGTTTTATATTTGCTGATGTTGTATGGCACCGGACTGAATAGATTTTTAATAGCGCCGATTATACTGTTAGCTGTTAAAATCTCTACTACATGTAGTTTTGCAAACTTGTTTATTTCGCCTAGCTGATTTTTGTAAGCCTGATTTTGTCCGTATGCAATTACATCAATTTCATGTCCGAGTTCAGAAAGAGACTTGATTACTCCCCACATACTTTTCTTATGTCCATCGTAAGGAGGATAAGGAATCTTGGGAAGTAGCTGTAAAATTTTCATTTCACTTAAACCTGTTAGGAGGATAAACGAACATTTGTTTTATAAAGTAATATCCTTTTAGCAATAAATTTTTTTTAAACATAATTATACCACTAAAAGAAAAAAGAATTCCTCTTAAAAACAATCCGATCCAATGAATTACGATTGCTGTTAAATATTCAATTCCATTAAAATGTTTCTGGTAATACCGAATCTTGCCAATAGTCTGGTTTTTGAATTTGAACCACAAATTAGAGTCTGCAGCAACACCGCCATAATGTATAATTGAAGTTGAAGGATAGAATATTATTCTACCGCCGTTTTCTTTAAATCGTTTACAAAGATCTGTTTCTTCAGAGTAGAAGAAAAATCTTTCGTCGAATCCGCCTAATTTTTTCAATTCAACAGTCGGGCAAAACATGAATGCGCCTTTAATTACATCAGTATCAACCGGATCCGTGTAATTAAAATAATTCTGGTAATACTTGTTAAAAAACTTTGATTTAGGAAAAAGCTTGTAAAGAAAAAAGTTTTCTGTAAATCCATTCCAAATTGATGGAAACATTACAACGCTTTCCTGTTTAGACCCATCGGAATTAAGAAGCTGGATTCCAACAAATAATTTTTCTAATGAGGATTCAGAAAAATCAAAGACCAATTTAACAGAGTCCTCGGTAAAGCGGGTATCATTGTTCAGTATTAAAGTATACTTCCCTTTTACTTTTGACAATGCCCTATTATTTGCTGCTGCAAAACCGATGTTAGTTTTATTTTTAATAATAGTAATATCCTGATATTTACCAGTAACAATTTCAATTTTACCTTCATCCGAGGCATTATCAACAACAATAATTTCGTTACTCGTACCTTTACAAAATCTATCTATAGAGTTAAGGCATTCATCAAGTAAATGAAACGAGTTATAGTTAACAATTACAATTGATACATCTATTTTCGGAAGTACCTGCTCCATTTTTCCCTGTTAATTAATCGGAAGATCAAATCCAACTCTTCATTTTCAAAGTAGTTAAAAAACTTCAATGAAAACAGAATCAGAATAAGTGATGCCAAAAGATAAATTATTAGTGGTAGCATCGATAACAAATAAATTGCGGTTGCAATAAATATGGTCCAAGTAAAGAATTTTAGATTGATGAACGATAATGCAAATCCATTTCTATTTAATGACCAGAATAAAAACAAGAAACCAAGAAATCCGGCAATTACTTTGGAGAATCCAACCCCTGCATATGAGTATTCTGGAATAAGCAGGACATTTAATAGTGTATTGGAAATAACAAGAAGTAATGAGTAAACTAAATTTATAATTTGTCTGCTATGTGCTGTAAGAAGGTCGAGTGTAAAGTAATTGAAAAACATAAACACAAGTGACCAGAAGATCATAGCAGAGGGCAGACTTGCTGATTGGAATTTTGTACCGAATAATAGTGTGACAATTGCCTCTGATTTGAATGAGAAAATAATTGCCATTAAAAACGAAATAAGAAATAGGAATTTGAATACAAGAGAGTTGATTGAATCGGTTTTTATTCTATCGTGTAAATTTTTTACAAGGTAAGGAAATACAGTAGTTACTACTACGCTTGGAATAATATTTAACGGCATGGTTAATCTTGTAGCAACAGAATAAATTCCCGCGGAATATTCATCTTTATAGAAAGTTAAAAGAACAACATCGAATTGCTGATAAACAATAGCTAATAATACAAATCCTGCTAATGGGTATGCTTCTTTTATAAGCCAGGCTGCTTTATAAAAAATAATTTTCGGTTTGAAGTTGAATTTTTTTTCAAGAAAAATAAATTGAATTATAAATCCGGGTAACGTGGAAAATACATATGACAGAACGAAATAGTATAAACCTCCTTTTACCAAGGGCATAATAGCAACAAGAATAAGAAACAATAGACTGTCGAGAATAGTGAGTGTCATCGGGTAGTGCATTTTAAGATGAACTTTAAACGGGGTAGCAAGAAGTTCTCTAAAATTTGCCATCCGGGTTGAAAGTATAATACTTATAAACAGAATATTAGAGAGAATAATTTCTTTTAGAGAAAAATTGAGGAAACTTACAACCAGATTATAGATTACAACTAAACTTATAAAGATTACCAGTCGGATTGAGATAGCGCTATTTAAAAGTTTATCACCTTCCTCTTCTTTTGATGATTCACGAAAGACAATTGGACCCAAACCGAAATCAATTACTTTGGAAAGGATTCCAACAATTGCAACAAGGTAACCGAAAGTGCCGAAGTCGTGAACGGAGAGAAATCGTGCAGCAAGTACAAACGATACAAAATTCAGTGCTAGCGAAAGTCCCTGTCCAATGGAAAGAGAAAATATATTTTTTGTGATTTTTTGGATTCGTTACCTCAATTTGACAGATGGTTACCTAAAGTATTTTCTTTATGATTCAATAAGTGCTTTGTAAAAGTTGTAATAATTTTCTGTCATTTTGTTCAAAGATAATTGCTCTCTAATTTTAATATTGCCCTTGATATAGAAATTATTATCATCCTTTATTTTAAGCATTTTTCTTAGAAAGTCTTTTCTATCATTTAGATTGAATAACTGATCTGAACCAGCGCCAACAATTTCAAAATTTCCTCCGACATCTGATGCAAGAATCGGGATCTGGGCAAAAATAGCTTCTATAAGACTGATTGATAATCCTTCATACCTGGAAGGAAGAACAAACAGATCAAATGCTTTTATATACCGATAAGAGTCTTTAATTGCACCTAATAAAATAAAATCCCTCGAAATATTTTTTTTATTTATTAGTTCCTTTAGTTTTTCTCTATCAGGACCATCACCTATAATAATTATTTTGGCATTTGGGATTTGTTCTTTTATATATTTGAAATTATCAATAAGGAATTCATAATTTTTTTGATATGAAAGACGTCCTGTTGAACCGATCAAATAGCTGTCCTTTAAGTTGATTCCGCTTTTATCAGAAAAATATTTCCTTGCTTCGCCACTATTGTAGAATTGCATATTATCATAATCAAGTCCATTAATAATTACTTTCGCATTTTTTATAATACCTTCCTCTTTCATTTCATCATAATTATATTGACTTACAAAAACAGATCCATCTACAAGTTTTAATAATAATTTATAATAAAGCTTGGTAAATTGTTTTAATAAGGAGTTGACATGATAATTCTTGTCGAGAATAGATAGTCCATGAAATGTGAAAACCGTCTTCGGTCGGTTAGTAAGAAGCTTAATCGAGATTGAGCCGATTAATGTATTAGTACTATTAAGGTGAACAATATCATAACTATTTTTTTTCATCAATCGATATAAATCGTAAATAAAATAGAGGGCTTTTGGAATATTAAAATTTCTTTTCAAAGAATTTAGATAATGGTATTTAATTCCATGCTTTTCAAGTTCTTCAAATAAATAGTCTCCATCACCAGCTACCACTTCAACATTGTTACCAGATTTTTTTAGCGATTTTGCTAAATTAAGAACGAATACTTGAGCACCACCAATTTCAGATTTTGTTATTACAAGGAGTATTTTCATAATCACCATTATTGAATTCTGTAAAATAGAATCTTTTGAAATTACAATTAAATTATATCGATACTATTTCTTGGTAAATTTCGTTCAGCTTAACCAGATAATTTTCAAGATTATATTTGTTGATTAAATTTAACGACTCATTAAGTAGTAGAACTTCTTTTTGATAATTTTGTTCTAATTGATAAATTGTATCAATCCAGGCAGAAATGCTATCAGCTTTATAAACCTTTCCAACTTTTACGACGTCGTAAATTATTTCTTTCATTCCACCTAAATCCGGAACGATAGGGATCATACCATTTGCTACAGCTTCGACAATAACCATCGGAGAATTTTCAAACCATTTAGAAGACATAGAAAAATATTTGGCATTTCGAATTTCAGACTTTAGCTCTTCTGATGGTATAAAAGGTTTAAAAATAATCTTATCTCTATATTTACTATTAATAGCTTTGTACTTAAGCAGATCTTCTTCTTCTCCTTCACCTATTAGTTTGAGAATAAAATCATTCTCCTTCAACTGCTGCCATTTAATAAATGCGTCAATTAAAAATCCAACATTTTTTTCTGGAGAGAACCTACCGAAGTAGCAAATAATATTTTTTTTATCTGCCGCATTATTAAAATTTTCTGTCACTATAGGATTACGTACAACAAGAATTTTTTCTTTTTTAACCCCGTCCTTGATCAATTTTGATTTTAAGAATTCACTCGGTGAGATAAATAGATCAATTACCTCTTCATATCTTATGATATTATTAGATACAATGTTTCTCAATCCTTTTATAATAGAAAAAGTCCAACCTCGTCTATCACAGTTTTCAAATAGAATATCGAATTTTAATTTTTTACCGATGCAATTTTCACATAACATGTTTTTACTATAATTAAAAAGATTAGCATTAGGACAAATCATATGATAGTCATGCACGGTTTGTATTACTTTAAAATTTTTTAATTCTTTCAATGATTTTAATGCAGCCAATACTGAAGGCGACAATGCTGAAAAAATATTGTGAAGATGAACTATATTTATTTCTGTTTCTCGAAGGAAGTTTTTCAGTACTCGAAAATTATGAATTGAAAAAATGTAGTTTATTGGACCAAATATTTTATTATCTGTTTCCCAAGTTTTAAATCCGATATCCGAAAGCTTATTATTCTTCTTATCAATTTTGATATACCCTGATAAATTACTTTTTACATTCGGATTAAAACGCGATAAATTAAAAACCGTCTCAGAACCGCCCCTGTAATCATAACTATTTAAATGTAGTAATCTCAACTTCTGTCCTCATCTTCAGAATCTGAATTCATACTAATAAGGACATTGGAAGAAGTTTGGTTTTTAATTACAAATTTTGTACAAAAATAAATGATTGTGAGATTTAGAATAAAATTAAGCCAACTAAGCATCGGTATAAAAAATGAAAAAATAAGGACAAAAAGAAACATACCATAAAATGAGATAGAATTGATGTCTGGTTTTTGTCTCATCTTATAATATAAAATCGAAACAACCACTCCCAGAAAAAAAGGAATAAAGAATATTCCTAATAATCCAAAATCCCTGTAATAGGTAAAGAACATACTGTAAGTGTTATAATCAGCGTTAATGACGAATGGGAATTGTTCAATATATGTATATTCAGCAATCCAATGTTTTAATCCTGATAAAGCAAGTACAAAATCAAAAGTAAAATATCCATATGTAAAATCATTTAAATGATAGACTGAATTAGCAAAGTTTTCAAGATTCATTACAATATACATGTATGGTTCCGTTAAAAATGCGTATTGCGGCCCGAATTTCATTCTTGCGGAATAATATAGATATTCAATAAACAGGGTGCTAACTCTTATAGTGGAAATACCATACATAAATACTATAAGAAACAATAAAATAATCATAACATTTCTAGGGCGGAATTTATAAGTACCATAATATAGAAAAATCATTGTTAATACTATTGAAATAACCAAAGAGAACCGCTGAACAAGTAGGAAGAAAGTGAATAACGTGATGATAAGTATAACTCCAACTATAATTTTTTTCCCGAACATTTTCTGAACTGTTAAATAATATAGAATAACAAAGTAAATAACTGTTGGGGCAAGATGGATTATTAATCCAAATCCGAAAACACTCCATTTAGTTCTCGTCAAATTTGGTTGAGGTGTGAATAAAGGTATAAAACCTACTATTGCAAAAATTATTAAGTATGAGACAATATAGCCAAAGAATATTAAAAGGATAAGCTTAAATAATATTTCACTATCAATTTTGTTTAGAATGATTGCACTACGAATACTAAAAGTAGTATTTACCGTTTTGTAGAGATTTATTACGTAGATGATAAACATTCCAAGCAATACTGAAAGAAGGCTTAACAACAAAACAAACCAACTATATAAATTCCATACTATCTGATGCCCACTTAGTTTAAGTTCAGCCAAACCGATTGCCAATGTCCAAACAATCATAAAAATTCTCGCTGGGGAGAAAATATCTGTTCCTTTTTTGAACATTGTTATTAATAACAAGAAAAAAAGTATAAAAGAGAAAACGGCTATCAGCGACACAAATAATCCTGTTTATAACTTTTTATTAAATAATTCTAAAAAAGAAAAATCGCTTAACAATATTCTTTTTTCTTCACTTGAGAAAAAGAAATAATATCCAAATAAAAAATAAAATGATAAAATTATCGAAACACCAATTAGAATATTTGCTTTAAAAATAAAAGTAAAAAAAACAATTAGCAGACCAGAGATTGAAATCAGAAAAATTGTTTTAAGATTAATGATCCATTTTTTGAAAAAGACAACTTCGGCAGCAAAGTACAAACATGCTACAAAGGAATTTGTAATTAAAGATACTAAAGCAGCGCCCTTAACACTATACTTATGAATAAAGTACCAATTCAATAAAAAGTTTAGGATTGTCGCTGCAATTACAGTATAAAGTCTGAACCTTTGCCGATTTGATGTTGTTAGCATTAACGCAAAAGGTTCAAGTGAAAAACGAATAAAAATTATTACAGCGAATATTTTAAGGATAGGCTCTGCTTCCACATATTTAAAACCATAGATAAGGTTTAAGATTTCCTTTGTGTATATAAATAATATTATTGAAATAGGTATAACAACAATTAGCAATATTTTATTCATATAATAACCGGTTTTTTCCCATTGAATAGGATTCTCTTTAAACATTCTCGAAAGAACCGGTAGTAAAACATTTATTAGTATTTCTGGAATTACCAAAGGAAGCATGATTAGCTTAAAAGCTGATTGATAAATTCCCACATAATATTCTCCCTTCCATAATGTTAAAAGTATAGTATCTAGCTGAAAAAACAGATAACTGAAAAAAAGGTGAAAACCAAATACAAGCATGTCACCTTTTACATTTGAAAATCCTTCCAACAAAGGTTGATATCTTATTTCTGGAAATACTTTTTTCGAAAAGATAAGTCCGGATGCAAATCCAATTATTCTTGAGACGACAAATCCAACTGCTAACCATATTATATTAACTCTGAAAAAAATAAATACAATTGTTATGATTAATAGGCTGATATTCATGATCAGTGAAACATTGGTTTCATACTCAAATTTTTCAAATCCTTTGAAGAGAGCGTAAAAGAAATTGGTAAGCGTTGTAAAGAATAAAAAGAAACTGAAAATTATAATTAAATTTTTTGAAGAGGCTGTAACATCAAATGTGAATGCGAATGCCCACATGACTATTATTGCTGAAAAAGAGAATATCCCCTTCAAAGTAAAAAACCGCCGAAAGATTCTTGAAGCGTCATTTCTATTTCGAGCAAGTTCGATTGTTAACAAAATGTCAAAACCAAAATCAGCTAAGATTATTAGAGTGTTTGATAAAGTGTGTGCAAATGTGAACTGCCCAAATGCTTCTGGTTCGTAAAACCTTGGAATTAGCAAAAATATAAAGACATTTGCAATCAACCTTGAAGAGATAGAAAGAAGCGAATAAACCGAATTCTGTTTTATTTTTTTTACTTCATTCATATTTGTTTTACTTTTTAACCAACGCGTCTTCGTAGACTTTTATAAGCTTGTTATAATATGTTTCTGGAGTAAAGTTTTCTTTCGCAAATAAATAAGCGTTTTTTGAAAGTTTTTGGTATTCTTCAATATCCATTTTTGAACACTTGATTATAAGTTCAGTTAATCCATACTGATTACCTTTCTCGAATTGAAACCCATTCTTCCCATTATTAATCAGTTCCACAATTCCGCCGTGATTTGATCCAATAACCGGTTTTCCCATCGCAAAAGACTCAACAATACTCATTGGATTATTCTCGTAGCATTCTGAAGGTAGGATTACAAATGACGATTTTTGAATTACTTCATTAATTTCAAGTCTGTTTTGCTGCCCCAATAATTCGACATTAGACAAATTCATTTTTTTTATTTTATCAAATAGGGTTCCACTTCCAGCAATTTTCAGTTTAATGTTTTGCAGCTTTTGAAAAGCATTCACTAGGGTCTCAATTCCTTTTTCGGGTTCCAGTCTTCCGAAGTATAAAAAATAGTCGCCAATTTCATTGTTCAGTTCGAAATTATGAGTGAAATTGTAGATTAAATAACTTTTTGATTCGATACTGGTATTAGCAGAAAGAAATTTTTGTTTTGAAAATTTACTGACGAAAATAAATCTGTCAATTAATTTACTATAAGGAAATAATAAATCTCTTAAGTAACTCTCTGCAGCTATCGCTACACTTCTTATTTTCCCTTCTGGTGAACAATTATTAAGAATACATTTATAATATTTTCCTTTAACACACATTTCACAAATTTTAGATTTACCATTCCAAAAATGGGAAGCCGGGCAAAGCAGTCTGAAATCATGTAGAGTAATTACTACTGGTATTTTATATTTTTTAATTACAGGAAGAACTGAAAAAGTAATCCCGCCAATTATACTATGGAGATGTACTATCTGAGGTTTCTCTTTTTCAATAAGAAAATCTATTTGGTTAGCTGCATTTATCGAGTAAAACCTATTAATAAAGAAATCCGATTGATTAATGAAATATTCTTTTTCACCTAAGTAAATAGTATTCTGGTTTTTTCTACTTAATGAAATAACTTCATGGTTTTTACTTTTTAAGAGTTCAATTGTGTTAAGATATACTGTCTCTGCCCCACCCAGTCGGTAATGATTATTGTTTATCAGTAAAATTTTCATCTCTATCTGCTTATTTACCGTCCGTTGAATGTCTAATTAGACAGTTTTACTTTTTGAGCGCGGGAAAATCCATCCGGTTAAGTAATTATATTTTGCCGGATCATATTTTTTTAGTCTATTAAACATTTCTATAAAAAACACAATAAATAATCCAATCAACAACGAACTAACAAATCCAATAAGAGCAAAAAGTGACCCTTTGGGTTTTGCTTTTCTGTCAGCAATTCCAGCTTTATCAAGCACTATAACCGATGGAGTATTTCTTGCTTCTTCAACTTTGGCTTGTTCATATAGGGGTTGAACAAACTCAAGAATTTTATATTGTATTTCAAGGTTCCGGTAAATTTTAAGGTATTCATTTCCCAGTTCCGGGGCTTGTTTGAACGGTATAAGCAATTTAACATCTTTTTGAGAAGAGTCTGTGCCTTTATTAAGCATTTCAATTTTCTTTTTCACTTCATTCATTTCTATTTCAGAAGTAATGGTTAACGGATGATCCTTGCCGTAAGTTTGTTTAAAAACATTAAGCTCAATTTCCTTTTTATAAAGTTCGGCATAAATTTCCGACATTGATTTAACCGTTGCCTCTAATTGTTCAGGAACAGCAATAACTCCGTATCTTTGCTGAAATTCCTTCATGGAATTTTCAAGATTATTAATATCGGCGATATTCTGAAAATACCTTTTTTCTACAAACTCCCGGTTTGCCTTTGCATTGGTAACACTAAGAGAAGTATTTAATTGATTTAACCTCTCAACCAAATAATTTGCTATGTCTGCTGCCTTCTGTGGATTTTTATCATATACAGTAAGAGTCAGATTTCCTTCATCCTGAATTTCAAGTTCAAAATTTGATTTCCATTCTTTCACAACTTTTTCATAATAGTCGTCTTCCAAATCATATTCTTTTCTTAATTCAAATTTTTTAATAACATCATCTGTAATTGTTGCACTCATCAGAATAGCCATGTAACGATCAGCTTCAGAATTAGCACCGGTAAGGGCTGCAAGACCCTTACTGGCAGAAAAACCTTTTGCCAAATTTGAAAGACCGGATAGAGTAGAGAGTAAATCAGTTTTTTCTGCTGGTAGAACTGAGGCTGTGGACTTATACCATTTAGGAGCTAATAAAGCATAAGCAGTTGCACCCGATGTAATGATTAAAACAAACCATAGTAAGAACCATCTGTACTTGACAACTACAGTAAGAAATTCAAAAAAAGTTGAACCAATTTTGATTTGCTCGTTATTCATTTCAACCCTGTTTTCGCTCATTTTAATTCCAATTAATTTTGGTTAGTTATTATAAATAAATTTACCAAGAGATTTTTTTTATGATTTTTATAATTATTATTTACCTGATTGCATTACAATCAAAATTATTGTTGCAATAGCAGTAACTACACTCGATATTGATCCTATAGCCCTTAAATAATATTCAAATGATTTTGGAACATTCTTGGGCACATAAATAAAATCTCCGGGATCAATAACCGATTTAGGCTCGGCTGTTATCCATGAGTATGAGTTCCCCTTAATAATTTTTACTTCATCTTCCGCTCTTTCACCAAGTCCGCCGGCTTTATTCAAATAGTAATTATAGTTCTTACCACTTTCATGCTTTACATATCCGGGATTTTTAACCTGGCCAAAAATATAAACCAGATCTTCCCTTTTAGGAACTACAATAATATCACCATTATTAACAATGTAGTGGCCATCCGAAGAAGAATCGGAATTAATTTTTGTAAAGTCAATAATACTTTTATTATCAATTAAACGAAGTGCATTATCAATAATCACTACCATTGAATCCTGAGGAAAAGTATCCGCCATTCTAAAAAGTTTGAGCTGTTCAACATTCAACTCGTTTAATAATCTTTCTGATAATAGGAAATTATAATTTCTATCCTTCTCAAAAGATTTACGTATAGATTCCATTTTAAGCACTTGTGTTTCGCTTGTTCCACGCATTAGCTCAGCTCTTTCAAGCCATGCATTCTGAGTAAATCCGTTTGCTTTATTTATTACTTCTTTTATAGTTGTATTGTCCTTGGTTATATAAACATAACCGGGGGTATTAACCTCTCCCAAAACAAGTGCTTTATACTCTCTTTTATTATTCTCTTCATAGAGGATTCTAATTCTGTCGCCGCGCACAAGATTAAAGTTATCCGCTAAATTCACTTTAATTATTTCTTCTCTTGTTCCTTTATCATGAAGTCTGGAGATTTCAGCTATTGTTACATTTTCAAAAGCAGTATTAATTCCACCGGCAAAAAGAAGAGCATCGGAAAGTTTATCACCATCAACAAACTGAAATTTTATTGGATTATTTACAGCGCCGTTAATTTCAACGAAATTTGTCCTTTCATCATAACCCGGGAAAATAATTACATCATCATTCATCAAATAGGGATTCAATGAAAAATCACCGGTCATCCTATATTTCAATAGATCAATTTTCATCTCACTACCATTTATTCTCTTAAGTAAAATATCTCTTAACGGATACTTAGAGAATTGCTCATTTATTTTTTTAAGGATTTCGAGTTGACTGATATTACCAATCGACTTTTCCTGAGCTTCTGTAAAAACCTGAGTAATAAAATGATCAACCCTTTGTGTTGCAAGCGCGGTGAATGATCCGGTTACTATAAAATTACCGCCTATGGTAACCGTTATTGGTTGTAACAGTCTGGAATCACTTCCTTTCTGAAGAAGTTGCTCTGTCTTCTGTGCATATGCGGTATTAATGGTTACTGCGATTACAAGGAAAATTTTGATTAGTACTTTCATAACTTTATCCGGTTATTTCATTAATTCTGTTCTTAAAAATAATTGTTAAGATTATAAATAAACAGCAATGCAAAACAACAAATAGATTAATGCATTTCAGAACTACTAAGAAAGAATAAAACTCATTAATTTTATGCAAAACAACAAATAGATTAATCCATTTAGCTGTCTATTATGAAAAATAAAATTTTTAAAATGTTCGGGCACTAATATAACTCTAAAAACTGAAGGATAGTAAAGATTTGTCTCTAGCGGTCTCCGTAAAGAGTTTTGTAATATTTTTGATAATCACCGGAAATAATTCTATTCCACCATTCTTTGTTTTTAAGATACCAATCAATTGTTTGATCGATAGCTTTATCAAAATCGTATTCAGGTTTCCAGCCGAGTTCATTCTGAATTTTTGAAGAATCAATTGCGTATCGTCTATCATGCCCCGGTCTGTCTTTTACATACTGAATTAAATTTTCCGGCTTTCCTAATTTAGCTAAAATTAACTTAACAATATCAATATTTTTCATTTCCCGGCTGGCACCGATATTATAAACCTCTCCCGGCTTACCCTTTTCCAGGACTAATTCTACAGCTCTATTATGGTCGATTACATATACCCAGTCGCGAACATTAAGTCCATCCCCATAAACCGGTAAATTTTTATTGCCAAGCGCATTAATTATCATCAAGGGGATTAACTTTTCAGGGAACTGGTAGGGACCGTAATTATTGGAACAACGTGTTATCACAACCGGCAAACCGAATGTATGATGGAATGAAAGAGCCATCATATCTGCTGCGGCTTTACTTGATGAATAAGGACTATTGGGTGACAAAGGTGTTCTCTCAGTAAATAATCCGGTTGAACCAAGACTCCCATATACTTCGTCGGTTGAGATCTGAATGAACTTTTCAATTCCATACCGTCTGGAAGCTTCTAATAGAACATTTGTACCAACAACATTAGAAATGTAAAAAACTTCCGATCCGAGAATACTTCTATCTACATGGGATTCAGCGGCAAAATTTATTACGTAGTTGAATGAATATTTTTTAAAGAGGAAATCAACAAGTTCGTTATTATTAATATCTCCTTTAACAAAAAAATAGTTTTTATTATTCTCAATCTCTTTCAGATTTTCGAGATTTCCCGCATAGGTCAACTTATCAAGATTAACAATAATTATATCGTCTCTTGAACCAAGAATATAATTGATAAAATTACTGCCTATAAATCCGGCGCCGCCGGTAACCAGAATCTTTTTCATAATTAAAATGCGAAGAACCCGAAGTAAATACCCGTTTGAATAAAGAAATTATTGGAAGTCAGCTGACTATACACACCACTGATATTTTTATCGTTATTAACTTTCCATGTGTCATTAAAATTAAATATGTAACCGCCGCCAAAACGTAAAGCTACAAACCTATTAATAGGTACATCGAGATTTAGAGTTGGAACAACAGTAAAAAAGGTATTTGAAATTTTGTAATTAATGTCATCATGCATAGTCGTTCCGGGATTAGTAACTTTGCCCCAAATACTTCCCCACGTGTAATCATTTTTATTCTGGAATATTTCAATGCTCTGAGAACCTGCACCAACGATAGCACCAACTGAAACAGCAACATATTTAATAAAGGGTAATGTGTATTCTATAGTAACACCGCCAAGACCAAAATTATAATCCACCTCCCGATTATACCCATTAACCAGACCCTGAGAATTTGTAGAACCACCTATTCCAATTCCGCCTAATCGTAAATTATCAATCAACATTATATAAGCATATCCACCTCCGCCCCACAGGAACATTCCGGAACTGGAGAGCTCGCTTAGACCCATTTTTCTAACTTCAACGTTTATCGGATCAAGATTTGGAAAGACAAACGAAGGATTAAATCCGCCGGCAAGACCAAAACGGGCAACCCAGCCAACATCTTCTCCTTCCTGTGCAAAGGAAGGTTTTATAAGTACAAGTAATAATAGTAGTGATAGTAATTTTTTCATTGAGGTTTCTTTTTTTGTGGGCGCAAATTAGTAATTAAGAAGTTAAAATAAAATAGAATTCAAATGCCGATTTAATATATAAAAAAAAGGCTGCATTGATTTTCTTTATTCCGCTCGTCACCACAACAAGGGAAAATCAAAAACAGCCCTTTGAATCAACTTATTCTACGTCGGAACGAAAGTAGTGGAAGATCCTTATTGCTTTAACCGACATAAGAATTAGAGCAAGGAACATAATACCGAGTAAAATGATCCCTGACATTTTTAATCCTATAAAAAATTATCAATCCATTATTTTTCTTAAGAACGAGGAACTATCTTCTTCATCAAATTTAGATTTGGAATAATTTTCCTCTTCTTCAGAGTAATAACTTTTTTCCGATTTAAATCCGCTTTGAATTATGGATTCGTCAGCAAAAAGTTCCGGATCGTTTCCTTTCGGTTTATATCTCAGAATAGTTGGAACTGTTAAATCTGCATTTTGATCGACTTCCATTTTACCTTTAGAAAATCCTCCTACAGCAACAGTTTTCTTTTCTTTAACTTTTTCTTCCTTTTCCTTTTTGATATTGCTTATAGTTTTTGTTACTGATTCAGAACCGAATCCGGTTGCAATAACAGTGTAAGAAATATATTCCGTTAGTTCATCTTTATTAACAAGACCGAAGATAATATTGGCTTCTTCACCGGCAGCTTCGTAAATAACTTTATTACCCTCTTCAATTTCCTGCATAGTCATGTTTGATGAGCCGGAAACATTAAGAAGAATATTTTTAGCACCTTTAATAGAAATACCTTCGAGTAATGGTGACGAGATTGCTTTCTGTGCTGCTTCAATAGCACGGTTTTCGCCGCTTGCAATTCCGCAGCCCATTAAAGCCTGACCGCTTTCTTTCATTACAGTCCTTACATCGGCAAAGTCAACATTAATTATTCCTGTTATCGTAATGATATCAGCAATACCGCGTGTTGCTTCGTAAAGTACCTCGTTAGGTTTATCGAATGCAGCACGTGCAGCAGTTGAATTATCTAGTATGCTTAAAATTCGTCCGTTTGGAATTATAATCAAGCTATCGACATATTGTTTCAATTCTTTAATTCCCTCGTCTGCATTTTTCATTCTCTGTTTACCTTCCCATGCAAAAGGTTTGGTAACAATACCAATTACCAGAGCACCCAGACTTTTAGCAATGGAGGCAACAATAGGAGCGCCGCCGGTTCCAGTTCCGCCACCCATACCGGCAGTAACAAAAACCATGTCGCTTCCTTCCAGAATGTGTGTAAGTTTTTCACGATCTTCTTCAATTGCTTTTTTACCAACGTTAGGATCGGCACCGGCTCCAAGTCCGCGTGTTACATTGGTGCCTACCTGAACTTTATGCATTGCAAGACTACTATCAAGAACTTGAGCATCGGTGTTAACGGCAACGTATTCAACACCGCTGAGACCTCTTTTAATCATACTGTCTATTGCATTGCATCCCCCGCCTCCAACTCCCACTACTTTAATTTGAGCAGAAAGTTTTTTAGGTTCTTCCTTATCGAGAGTAACGAATTTAAGCATATGACCTCCTTGTTGTGGTATTATAGTTTTTCAAAAAAATCTTGTACTTTTTTAAACGCTTTACCAAAATCTATTTTTTTGGATGTTGTCTTTACAGTTGTAAATCCTTCCGAAGATGATTTACCGGGAATTCCTTTTATCAGACCGGCTACAGTAGCAAATTCCGGACTTTCAACTTCGTTAGATAAACCAGAACCCAATTCGAGTGGGACACCAATTCTTGCCGGAAGACCGAAAACATCTTCAGCAAGTTCTGTGCATCCTTTAAGAAGTGATCCGCCACCTGTTAACACTACGCCGGCTTTAATTTTGTTTTTGAATCCACTGTTACGAAGTTCATTTTCAATTAAGGAAAAAAGTTCTCTCATTCTAACACTAATAATTTGTGTAAGAAGAGTAACAGGAATTTTAATATTTCCCCGGGCACCTACGCCTTTAATAAAAATGTCTTCGTCTTTAACAATAGCAGTTTCTATTGCATAGCCATATTCCTTCTTAAGTTTTTCTGCATCAGTTGTAACAATTCCTAATGTTTCTCTTATATCATTTGTAACCTGATTTCCGGCAACGCCAATTACTTTTGTATGCTTAATTGCTTTCTTATGATAAATTGCTATATCAGTTGTTCCGCCTCCGATATCAATCAATAATATTCCCAGGTCTTTTTCGTTTTCTTCCAGAACAGATAAACTTGATGCAACTGGTTGAAGGATATAATCTTTTACGATGTAACCGGCTCTCTCAACAGATTTTTTTATATTCTGAATTGCCGGAACAGATGCAAGGACAACATGATTAACCGCTTCTAAACGTTGACCGGACATTCCGATAGGGTCGTCTATTCCACCTTGATAATCAACAAAGTACTCTTCCGGAATAATGTGAAGTATCTGGCGATCGGATGGGATTCTAATTGTAAGCACATCAGATTTTAACCTTTCCAGATCACTTGCAGCAATCTCATGTTCAGGGTTATTAATTGTTACATAATTTCTATGCCTTAGACTTGTAATATGTTCACCAGCAACACCAACGTTTAATTCTTTTACAGTAAGTCCGGCGCGGTTTGATGCAATGCTCATTGCTTCGGTAATAGCTTCGGCTGTTTTAGAAATATTTGCAACCAATCCTCTGTTTAATCCTTCCGAAGGGGCAACACCGAAACCAAGAATGTTTATTGAGTTTTCAGTTTTTTCTGCTATTACAGCACAAACTTTTGTTGTTCCTAAATCCAATCCGGCAATAATATTTTTCTTCATGACTTTTTATTCCCCTCTATTGAGGTTTCTTGAATTCCTAAATAAACATGTCCAGAAAATCTCATGTCGACATATTCCATAATGTTATTTATTTCTTTTCCTTTCAGGTAAGTCCAGAAATTATTGAAGTAAATTGTTTTTTTAACTTCGCTTCCTCTTCCAATAATTACAGGGTAATTAAGAATTGAAAAATCGAGTGTAATATCTCCCCCATTCTGTAAATCAACAATATTAAGAGCATCATACAATTCCGGGTTAATTAACTTAACCGTTGAAATAATCTTAGCTGCTGTAACCAGGTCTTTATTATTCTTATAAAATTTTATCGGTTCAGCTTTTTCAAGAACCGGGTTGGATATAAACGGATAATCAATTTTTTTTGTTTTGGAAATGAGCGGTAGAATTTGAAGATCTTCTGTTAGTAGAAATTGCTTATCATTTAACAAAACAATCGATTCAAATTCTTTTTCCAAAATTCTAACAGATACTTTACCGCTCCCATCATACCTTACATCTGTTCTGGCAACGTAAGGATGTTTTTGAATTCTATCTTTAATTATCTGTAAAGTAAGATTGGAATACTGTGTCTTATCCAGAAGATTGGAGAATTCAAAATATTGTTCTTTGGAAAGATGAATGTTTCCATCAAGCGAAATTATTTCCACTTTAATCTTATCGGATTCGCGGAGTGCAAGAGTAAAATAAACGAGCGCTCCGATCATAATAATCATTACAGCGAGATTAAATATTTTCTGTTTTTTAGTCATTACTTATTTGATTTAATCATTTCAATAAATTTTTCACCGAATTTCCAGATATCACCGGCACCAAGAGTAATGATGATATCACCCTTTTTATAAATCTTCTTAAGAAGATCCGGCACCTTTGTTTTATCGGGTTCATAAAAAACATTTTTATGCCCGAATTTTTTTGCAGCATCAGCAATCATTTCACCCGTAATTCCTTCTATCGGTTTTTCCCTTGCCGGGTAAACATCAGTACAGATGAATATGTCAGAATTCAAGAACGATCTTCCGAACTCTGAATAGAAATCTTTTGTTCGTGAATAAAGATGAGGTTGAAAAACCGCAACCAATCTTCTATTCCATCCCCTTCTTATTCCATCGAGTGTTACATTTATTTCGGTCGGATGATGACCGTAATCGTCAATTACCATAATATCGTTATCATACTTTTTCTCGAACCGTCTGTAAACACCCGTAAATGATTCGAGAGCTTTCTTAATAATTTCAAAATCAACTCCCATTTCTTGGGCAATTGTTACCGCAACTAATGAATTTCTTACGTTATGCAGTCCGGGGATATTCAGTTTTATTTTACCAAGCTCCTTACCTTTATAAACAAGAGTATATTCTGTTGATCTTTCTTTATGTGTAATATCAACCGCACGAATATCTGCATGGGGAGTTAAACCATAAGTAAATATTTTTTTATTGATAAGAGGAATAATATCCTGAAGCGCCGGTTCATCAAGACACAACACAACGAAACCGAAGAAAGGAACTTTGTTTGCAAACTCTACGAATGCACCTTTGATATCATCGAGGTCTTTATAAGTGTCTAAGTGTTCCCTTTCAAGTGTTGTAAGAGCTGCAATAACAGGTGTAAGCTTTAAGAAAGTTCTATCGAATTCATCGGCTTCTACAACAATGTATTCTCCATATCCCAGACGAGCATTAGTTCCGCCAAGACTGCTCAGTTTTCCACCGACAATAATTGTCGGATCGATACCGGCTTCAGTTAGAACGAGACCTACCATTGATGTTGTAGTAGTTTTACCATGTGTTCCCGCAATTCCGATGCCATATTTCATTCTCATACATTCGGCAAGCATTTCGGATCTTTTAATTACAGGAATTTTTCTTTCCTGAGCCGCTTTAACTTCAGGGTTATCGAGTGTTACAGCCGATGAATAAACTACTACGTCTGCTTCTTTCAAATTATCTGCCGAATGTCCTTCATAAATTTTTATGCCGAGACTTTCGAGCCGGTCTGTTACTTCGGATTTATTTAGATCTGAACCGGTTATCTTAAAACCCTGGCTCAATAAGATCTCTGCAATACCGCTCATACCGATTCCACCTATTCCAATAAAGTGAACATTCTTAACAGTTTTCATCATCATAATCAGAATTCCTTTTCTATCTTTTTATTATCAGACTATCTCAGCCATTTTAATTGCACTTTCTGCAATAACACGTGCTGCGTTAGGTTTAGCAAATGCAGAAATGTTTTTTTTCATTTCTCCAAGTTTCTCTTCATTGTTAATCACTTCAATAACCGTATTAACCAGCCTCGATTTCAAGTTTTTATCCTCAATTAAAATTGCTGCGGATTCATCACTAATTGCTTTTGCATTTTTATATTGATGATTAGCCGCAACATTTGAAGACGGAACAAATATAACCGGAATGCCGAGATATGAAACCTCGGTAATTGTTGTAGCTCCTGCTCTTGCAATTAGAAGATCGCACGCAGAAAATGCAGCCGACATATCATCAATAAAAGGAAGCACTTTAATCGAATAATTATTGTACTTTTTATTTCCCTCGTAATACAACTCTCCAGTCTGCCAGATGACCTGAATATTATTTTCAACTAATTCATTGATTGAATTTGCTATAGCATCGTTTATACTACCCGCACCGCCGCTTCCGCCAAGTATTAGAATGGTTTTCTTATCAGTTGCAAGATCAAATTGTTTTAATGCTTCAACCCGATCAATCTTTTTAAGATTTACTCTCACGGGATTGCCGGTAAGTTTTAATTTACTCTGATCTCTAAAATATTTTTTTGATTCATCGAAGGTTATATGAATTTCTTCAGCCCTCTTTTCCAATATTCTATTTGTAATACCGGGGTAAGAATTCTGTTCGAGCAGAATAATTTTAGAACCGAATACCGATGCTGCCCATATTGATGGACCAGATACATAAGCACCGCTACCAATAGCAACTCTCGGTTTGAACTTCATTACTATCAAAAGAGATTGAATCATAGATACAATCACTTTTAGTGGGAACAGTATATTCTCCAGAGTTAATTTTCTTGTAAAGCCGCTAACCCATATCGACCTCAAATTAAAACCATATTGCGGAACAACTCGCGATTCAATTTTCTTTTTAGTTCCTACAAACAGTATTTCCGATTCCGGTTTAAGAAGTTTAATTTGCTGTGCAACAGCGAGAGCCGGATAAAGATGTCCCCCTGTTCCGCCGCCGGCAAAAAGAAAACGATATATTCTTGTTGAACTCATCCTACCTGAGCAATTTTAAGTTCTTCTGTTTTGAACGATTCAAGAGCAACATTTACAATAATTCCGGCTGATACAGCAAACAAAATAATTGATGTTCCGCCGAAACTTATAAATGGTAATGTTATACCTGTTGTTGGTAATAAACCCGTTACTACTCCTGCATTTATAAATGCACTTAAGAGAATATTAAATCCTAATCCAAACACCAGCAGCTGACCGAATTTATCCTGAGATTTTTTTGCAATTATTAAACAGATTACAAATAGAAACAGATAAGCGAACAATACTGTTATGGTTCCGGCTAAACCTAATTCCTCTCCTAAAATTGAAAAAATAAAATCTCCATAAGATTCGGGTAGAAACAGATCGCTCTGCCGGCTATGCCCCAGACCAATTCCCAACCATCCTCCGCTACCCAATGCAATTTTAGCTTGTGTTACCTGTGTATTTATATCATTACCTGTCAATAAACTCTGGAAGTACGACAGGACTCTTTCCCGGGCATGTTTTAATATTGCAATTGCAACACTTGCAAAACCAGCTGCTGTAAGAAATGTAAACGAAATATGTTTTATTCTGGCTCCACCTACATATAACAATGCAAATCCGGTTGCTGCAATTATTAAGCTGGTACTTACGTTTGGTTGAATGAGAACAAGGAAACTTATAATTACAATCCAGATTAATGTGAAAACAAATCCCTCTTTAAACTCCGTTATCTTCTCATCAAACTTTTCTATCATCATTGCAAGGTGCATTATCAGAATTAACTTAGCAGCTTCGGAGGGCTGAAACTGAATAAACCCGAGATCAATCCAGCGTGATGCGCCTTTAACTTTTGGTGCGAATAAAAATGTACCAATCAGCACAACGATTATTCCAAGAAGTAATGGCTTGCTGTATTTTCTGTAAATGTCGTATGGAATATTTGCGAACACTATAAACAGAAATCCGGCAGCAAGTACTTTCCATAGATGAGATTTAAATAAATAATAAATGTTATTGAATTTAGTAACACTGTAAGTACCGCTTGCCGTAAAGACCATTATTGCACCTAAGAGCATAAATGCAACGACAAGAACTATCAATATTTTAACAAGACCTTTCATTACAAATTATTTACCGCTTCCTTAAATACTCTTCCTCTGTGTTCATAGTCCGTGAACATATCGAAACTTGCGCAAGCCGGAGAAAGTAGTAATACAGTGCCCGGATTAGCTTCTTTATTAGCTGCTATAACACAATCCTGAAGAGTATTTTTTATTTCCGTTTCAACAATTTGTTCGAAATAGTTTTTTACTTTTTGTGCAGAAACCCCGATAGCATAAATTTTCTTTACATGCTGCTTTACCAAATCTTTTATCTGGTCGTAATTATTTCCTTTATCTTTTCCACCAAGAATTAAAAAGATCGGTTTCTCAAAACTTTTTAGTGCAACAATTACCGAATCGACATTCGTTGCTTTCGAATCGTTGTAATATTCTACTCCATTTAATTCTCTAACAAACTCAATTCTATGTTCAACACCTTTAAAGGATTTGAACGACTCTCTAATTTTCTTATTCGGCAGATTCAAAGTTTTAGCAACGGCTAATACGGCAAGAGCATTGGCAACATTGTGTTCGCCTTTTATAAACAGATCATTAATAGATGCAACTTCTTCTGTTGAACCAAACCATGAGAAGAACATCTTTCCATTTTTAGAATAAGCTCCTACCGGCACTTCTTTTTTAACCGAGAAACTGAGTTTCTGAACTTTACTGTTGTTCATTGTTGAAAATGTGTTTTCATCATCTGCATTAAAGAGGAAGAAATCATTTTCATCCTGGTTGCCAGCTATTTTTATTTTTGATGCGATATATTTCTCGAAACTATTTTCGTAACGATCCAGATGATCCGGTGTAATATTTAGAATAGCAGAAATAAATGGTTTGAATCGATCCATAAAATCGAGCTGGAAACTTGATGTTTCAAGCGCAACGAATTCATCTTCTTTTACATCGAGTGCAATTTCAGAAAATGCATAACCAATATTACCCGCCGGATAAGTTTTAATTCCACATTCATTAAGAGTATAAGCCATTAAAAATGTTGTTGTTGTTTTTCCATTTGTACCTGTAATTGAAATTACTTTACCTTTGCAGAACCATGAAGCAAATTCAACTTCGGTTATTATTTTTATTTTCCTTTTGCGTGCTTCTACTAAAATTTCTGAATCGGTTGCAACACCGGGACTTGTTACAATAAAATCGCAATCGAAAACTTTATCGGAATGACTTCCGCATTCGTAATTAATTCCTTCGGATTCAAGTTTAGAAATCCAGACACCAAGTTTTTCTTTTGAACCGCTATCGCTAACAAAAGGGATGGCACCGACTTTCTTTGCAAGTTTAGCAGCGCCTAAACCGCTCCTTACTGCTCCAATAATTGATATTTTCTTTCCTGTTATTTCCATTATCTTATCTTAAACGAAGCCAGACTAATTATTGTTAGAATGATTGTAATTATGTAAAACCTTACAACTATTTTCGGTTCAGCCCAATCGAGTTTTTCAAAATGGTGATGAATGGGTGCCATCTTAAATACTCTTCTACCCTCTCCATATCTTTTCTTTGTGTATTTGAAATAAAGACGCTGAATAATTACCGATAATGTTTCTGCGAAATAAATTCCACCAAGAATTGGAATTAGCAAATCTTTCTTTATAACAATCATTATTACACCGAATGCGCCGCCGAGAGCGAGTGAGCCGGTATCGCCCATAAAAATTTGTGCGGGATAAAAATTGAACCACAGGAATCCGAGTCCGGCACCGATTAACGCAGCAATAAAAACTGTTAGTTCTCCGCTTCCGGGCATATATATTATATTCAGGTAATCAGCATATATAACGTTACCCGTCATGTAAGAAATTATTGCAAGTGCTATCATCACTATAATCATTGTCCCGATTGCGAGTCCATCCAATCCATCTGTTAGGTTAACTGCATTTGATGTAGCAGTTATAATGAATATTACCCACGGAATATAGAGGTAGGAGAAATCCCAGTTTAGATTCTTGAAAAACGGAAGCGTGGTTTGTGTGTTATACTGAGCAAACTCAGGTAAATAGTAAACAGCTAAACCAACAACCAGTCCTACAAAGATCTGGCCGATTAATTTGTAACGAGCGATTAAACCCTGAGGAAGTTTTTTGACGACTTTAAGGTAATCATCAAGAAAACCGACAATGCCGAGAACTATAGTTGCAAATAGAACAAGAAGAATAAAAACGCTTTTAACATCACTCCATAGAATTACAGGAAGCGTAACAGAAAATAGAATGATTAATCCGCCCATAGTCGGTGTTCCGGCTTTCTTCTTGTGGGTAATAGGTCCATCGTCTCTTATCGGCTGGTCTACCTGTCTTGCTTTAAGTTTTGCAATTATCTTTGGGCCAATGTAGAAGGATAGAAACAAAGCGGTAATTGCAGCGAGAGCTGACCTGAAAGTCAAAAATCGGAACAGGTCGAATCCGGGCGGATTAAATTTCTGGTTTATGTAATCAAATAGATAGTAGAGCATTACTCAAACCTTTTCTCCAAAATGTTTACGAATTCTTCCATCTTCATTCCTCTCGATCCCTTTACAAGTATTACGGATTTTTCAATCTCTTCGTATTGAAGGTAAAGTGAGAGGGCTTCCCGTAAGTGAAAATGAATTGACTTAATTTTTTTCTTTCTTAATTCTTTGGTTAGATTTATCATCATTTTACCAATGGTAAGGACAAATAAATCTTTATCGTAAGTAAATATTTGAGATAAATCCTTGTGAATTTTCCGAGATTTATTCCCCAGTTCAAAAATGTCGCCAAGAACTATAATCTTTCTTTTATATGTTTTGATTTTTTTTACAAGTTCGTATGCAGCTTTAATTGATGTTGGACTTGAATTATAAGTATCATCAATTACTACTGCTTCTTTATATTTTTTAACTTCAAGTCTACCATGCACCGGGTTGATTTTTTTAGCACCCGATTTAATTTCTTGCCAGGTAAGACCCAACAACTTTGCAATAACAAAAGCAGCCAAAAAGTTTTTTGCGTTCGATTCACCATAAACAGGTAGTTTTACTATTTCTTTCGAGCCTTTAACAGTAAATTCTGTTTTTCCATCCTTAGTAAAACTTTTTATAATTCCTTTTATGTAAGGATTACCATTAAAACCATAGGATATTACAGAAGAGTATTTGCTTATATTCTTTTTAATTATCGGGTCATCAAAATTTGCCAGTACAATTCCGCCATTCTTTTCAGCCGCATCAAACAAAGCCGATTTCTCTTTGTAGATAGTCTGTTTGTTTTTCAAAAACTCTACATGCGATTCACCAATATTCGTTATCAGTGCATAATCCGGTTCTGATATTTTTGCCGAATATGGAATTTCTCCTATATGATTTGTGCCCTGTTCCAGAACCAGCACATCACATTTTTCATCCGCAGAAAATATTGTTAGCGGAACTCCTATATGATTATTATTATTCGCTTCAGTTTTTACAACATTGAATTTTTCCGAAAGTAATGTTGCCACCATTTCTTTAGTAGTTGTCTTACCATTACTACCGGTAATAGAAACAACTTTAGAATTCAGCTTTTTACGCCATAAGTTGGCAAGATTTCCGAACGCCGTAATTGTATCATCAACAGTAATTACCGGAATAGTTAACGAGCTGAATTTTTTATACTCTTTCTGATTAATTAAAACCGAGCTGGCTCCTTTCCTGATTGCATCTTTAACAAAATCATGTCCATCATATTTTTCCCCTTTGATAGCAACAAACAACGAACCCTTTTTAATTTTCCTTGAGTCAATCTGAACCGATGAAACAGGTTTATACTCATCCGGGTTATAAATAACCGCAGAAGGTAGATTAAATAAATCTTCGATTGTAATTTTTATTTTGCCCATTCGTCCAGATATTTTTCTGAAATTTCTTTATCGCTAAAGTGTTTTCTAACACCATTTATTTCCTGATAATTCTCGTGTCCTTTACCGGCAACAAGAATTACAGCATTATCTTCGCTTTCAAAAATTGCTGCTCTAATTGCTTCTTCACGGTTTTCAATAACTCTGTAATTATTTGTTTTAATTCCTTTTTGAATTTCATCTATAATCAAATACGGATCTTCAGTTCTTGGATTATCAGAAGTAATGTAAACCCGATCGCTCATAGTAGAAGCAATTTCACCCATAACAGGTCTTTTAGTTCTATCGCGGTCGCCACCGCAACCGAAAACTGTAAATACAGGACGCTCCTTTTTAACAATATGATGTAAGGCTGTTAATGCTTGTTTCAAGCTATCCGATGTATGGGAATAATCAATTATTACTTTTTTATTTTTCTTTGAAACTATCTCGAACCGACCGGGTACCTGTGGAGTGTTTTTAATTCCTTCCGCTGCTTTATAAGGATCAATTCCATTAAGAACTGCTACGGCAAATGCTGATGTTGCATTGTAAGCATTAAAATGACCGGCAAGCCGGGTTAATATTTTGTATTCCACTCCTTTGAATAAAATTGAAAATGATGTTCCATCGAGATCGAATTCAATATCTTTAATTCTGAAATCTGCTTTTGGACCAAGACCAAAAGAATATTTTTTTGCTTTACAATCTTTTATTAAAATCTGTGATTTGGGATCATCTATATTATAGATAGCAATTGAATCTGAACCGAGCATATCAAAAAGAATCTTTTTCGATTTAAGATAATGTTCTTCTGTCTTGTGATAATCCATATGATCGGAAGTAATATTGGTAAAGATGCCGGCAGCATATTTAAGTTGATCTACTCTATAAAGATCGAGAGCAATTGAAGAGACTTCCATTACACAATGAGTACATCCTTCTAAAACCATTTGAGACAGAAGCGAATTAATTTCATGAGCTTGCGGTGTTGTAAGAAAAGTTTTTACTTCGTTCTTCCCAATGTAATTTGCAATTGTTCCTATTAATCCTGTTTTATTACCAGAATGTTCAAAAACATTCTTTACATAAAATGCAGTAGTTGTTTTACCTTTTGTTCCAGTGATACCAACAAGCAGCAGTTTTTTAGATGGTTCATCATAAAAGTGATTTGAAAACTCCGCTAATGATTTTCTTGTGTCTTCAACAACAATTTTAACAGTTCCGCTGTGA
>CAZEBL010000009.1:0-27115 GCA_964510325.1 uncultured Melioribacter sp.
ACGATGCATTCAGCTCCCAGCCTTCTTCCATTGAATAAGTAAATGCCTCGGCAGAGAATAATTCAAACTTCTCTTCTTTGCTTGAACATGCCGTAATAAGTGTTATTAGAAAAAGGGCCGGATAAACCCGACCCTTAAAAAATATTTTCATATATTCTTTCAATCTGTTAAAAATTAGTTATTCTTCTTAAACTCTTCCATGAATGTTGCTAATTCCTCAACACCCTTTTTAGGAAATGCATTGTAAATAGAAGCGCGGATTCCGCCAACACTTCTGTGACCTTTCAATCCCTCGAAACCTTTCTTCTTAGCTTCATCAATAAATTTCTTTTCAAGTTCTTCATTGGGTAGGCGGTAAGTAACATTCATCAAAGATCGGTCTTCAACTGCAGTTGTTCCTTTATAATAGCCGCCGCTTGCATCAATTGCATCATAAAGAATTTTTGCTTTATCAAGATTACGCTTATACATTTCATTTAGCCCGCCCATATTTAGCAACCATTTGAAAACTAATCCGGCAATATATATTCCGAATGTAGTCGGGGTATTATACATAGAATCATTCTCAACATGAATTTTATAATTCATATATGTATGAAGCGAATCAGAACTTCTTTCGAGAAGATCTTTACGGATAATTACAACTGTAACACCGGAGGGACCTATATTCTTCTGTGCGCCGGCATAAATTAATCCGTACTTGTTTATATCGATCATTTTGTGAAGGAAGTCTGATGAAGCATCGCATACAAGAGGAACGTTGCCAACTTCCGGTTCATTTCGCCACTGAGTTCCATAAATTGTATTGTTGGATGTAAAGTGAACGTATGAAGCATCCGGATCGAGTTTCAATTCCGATTGTTTCGGGATGCGAACAAAACTTTCACTTTCTGTTGATGCAGCTATATTAACCGCACCCACACGCTTTGCTTCTTTAACAGATTTCTTTGCCCACGATCCTGTTACAATATAATCAGCTTTATTTTTAGGAGGCATCAGATTTAACGGCACCATTGAAAATTGAAGTGTTGCACCGCCCTGTAAAAACAGGATTGAATAATTATCGCTTATATTTAAGAGCTTACGTAAATCAGCATCGGCATCTTTTATTATTCCGTCAAAAATTTTTCCACGGTGACTCATTTCCATAACACTCATACCGCTTCCTTTATAGGAATACAAATCTTTCTGAGCTTCAAGTAACACTTCTTCCGGTAAAATAGCCGGGCCCGCACTTAAATTATAAATTCTCTTTTCCATTTTTAGTTCTCCATTTATTAATGATTCGTCGCTAAATCATGTGTATTAGTAAACCATCTCTAAGCTTCGGTTCGAACCAGGTTGACTTAGGAGGCATAGTTTCTCCAGCATCGGAAATGTTAATTAAATCATCAACCGATACAGAATACATCGAAAACGCAACTGCTGCTTTGCCGCTATCTACAAGTTTAATCAATTCATCGGTTCCTCTAATTCCGCCAATAAAATCAATACGATTGTCTGTTCTCGGATCTTCTATTCCAAGGACGGGATGTAATAAATAGTTTTGTAAAATACTCACATCAAGATTATCGCCTATTGAATCAGCATGTTTTACATTTTGATTCGGTTTAAGTAAATACCAGTTTTTATCAATATACATGCAAATCGATTTTGAAGAAGGCGGTGTAGTTAGACTGGTTTCCTCAACACTAAAATTTGTTTTTATTTTTTCAATGAACTGCTCTTTATTCATTCCATTTAGATCGTGAACAACACGGTTGTAAGGCATAATTCTTAGTTGATCTGCCGGGAATAGAACTGCAAGAAAGAAATTGTATTCTTCGTTACCGGTGTGATTCGGGTTGTCTTGTTGTTTTACTTTTTGTGTTCTGCTTGCACTTGCCGCACGATGATGCCCGTCTGCAATGTAAAGATTTTTCACTTTTGATATTGCATTAACAATCACTTCATTCCATCTGGAAGGCAAAACCCAGACCTGGTGCTTTATTTTATCAGGCGCAGTAAAATCGTATACGGGTTCATCATTCATTATAATATCATTAACAACTTTATCAACTTCAGGAATACCGCGGTAAGTTAAAAACACCGGTCCTGTTTGTGCTTCGGTTGTTAAAATATGATTTGTCCTATCGTCTTCTTTTACTTTTCTAGTCTTCTCGTGTT
Source organism: uncultured Melioribacter sp. (assembly GCA_964510325.1). Lineage (GTDB taxonomy): Bacteria > Bacteroidota > Ignavibacteria > Ignavibacteriales > Melioribacteraceae > DSXH01. The sequence goes on from CAZEBL010000009.1 coordinate 2,167, forward strand.
TCTTTATCACGTCATTGTTATAATCCTCAACCGAAAACGTTGCAGCAATACCAACCTGGGCATGATTACCCATTGTAAGCTTATAAATATAGAGATGCGGTTCATTATCCTGTATTAGAGGGGCTTCTTCTTTCAATCGTAAAAAATTCTCGCGTGCTTTCAGGTAAACGTTTTTTGAATAGACATCAATATCTGCATCCATTTCAATTTCGGAACGGGTTACGCGTAATAAACTAAGAGGATTTCCTTTTGCAAGTTCTGCCGATTCTTCTCTATTAACTACATCATAAGGAACGCTTGCAACAAGATGAGCAACTTTATTATGAGGTCGTAATGCTTTAAAGGGGCGGATAATTGCCATTTACACTCCGAAAAATTCTAAAATTTTATAACGAAAATTAGCACTTATGGGTATGATTGTAAAATTAAATCGGAATAGATTTTAGCAAAAACGAATGAAATTTTAGAGCGGCTAAGCAATATTTTAATGCCAAGCCGCTTTTTGTTTAATGACTACTTATTATTGAATCATCTTAATCATAATACCGATTTCTTCAACCATTTCGCTAGTATTTCCGCTGAAACCAACACTTTTAAAACGGACATTTCCATTTCCGTCAATAATAAATTTGGTTGGTATTCCGGAAACTTTGAAAGCCGAAACAACTTCATTTTTTTCATCCATTAAAACGTGGAAAGGATAACTGTTCTTTTTTATAAAGTCTGATGCGTTCTTAACTTTATCTTCAACATTTTCCCATGTGTTAACAAAAAGAAATTTTGCTTTACCGGTCGATTCATATTTTTCGACGGCTTCTTTCATTCCCGGAAACGAAGCAAGACAGGGACCGCACCATGTAGCCCAGAAATCAACAATTACAACTTTACCTTTAAAGTCGGATAAAGAAACATTCTTACCTTCAAGATCAACGAGAGTAAATTGAGGTGCCGGTTCATTTATCATATCCTTGCTAAGTTTTACCATTAATTTTTCTGTGGCAGCATCTTCAAATTTCTTAAAGTACGCATCAAATTCATTTTCCTTCCCGCCGGTTTTAATATAAGCTTTTTTAAAAATATCCCTCATCTTGGAAGTACTAACTGCTTTCTTAAAAAATTCTTCTAATTCCTTTTTTGCAATTTCATATTTACCATTCGCTAGTAAACATGCGGCATACCTTTCGTTTAATTCAGGTTCTTCTCTGTTTGTTAATTCAACGGCTTGTGTAAAAGCTTTTTCGGCATCAGCATTCTTATTCAGTTTAAGAAGAATTGCTGCATAAGTGTCCATTAACATACCCAGGGAATATTTGCGGGATTTTTCCCACTCTTTTGTAGAAGATAATTGTGGTCGCTTACCTTTCGGTTTTAGAACTTCTTCTTTTGCCAGCTCGACACCTTTTAAAGCAAGCTCTTCTGCTATGTTCAAATTTTCATTTGCTTCGTACAATGACCATGCTAGTGAATTATACAACATGGAGTTAGCGTTATTATAGGACTTTAAAAACTCAACAGCTTTTGCAATATTGTTTTCTTTCTGCAAAGTTGAGATAATATCATTATACATATAATTGATATATATGTAAAAGGGGTTGTTGGTATCAATTATTTTGTAGGTATTCTCATAAGTTTTTAGGAATTCAATTTTCTCGGCTGATGATTTCAGCATTCTATATTCCTGAAATTTTAGAACGGGAATATATTTACCATCAGGATACTTTTGTTTGTATTCGTTTTCTAATGCGGTTGCCTTATCTACCATTCTATTAGATCTATATAAATTCATCATTTGAATTTTATCATCCTCATTATCGGAAACAGTTTTTGCATATTCTTCTATTTCTTTTGCAATTACTTCTTCAGCATTTTCCTTGTTTACATTTCTAATCAGATAAACATAAATACTTATAAAGTCTTTTTTGCTTGCGGGAAATAATTCGAACTCTTTCTTTAATAAGTTGTAAGCTGTAGGTAGATCTGGATCGAGATCAAATGCCTGAAACCAGGACATATATCCGGTTGCTAAACCACCCATATTGTATTGCAGAACATTTCCTTTGTTATCATAAAGACTAATCAAATATAATTTTTTGTTGTTGTCGTCAAATCCTTCTTCGCCTTTAAACCTTAAAACAATACCGGCAGATGTATCGGTGGTATTAAAACTTCCGCTCCAGGAGTTGCCGTTTTTAACAAGATCATATTCCTCTGTCAAATCAATGTTTTTACGGTATTGATAAACATAAGCTTTAACCCATGTTGATTTTTCCAGAATTGTATTTTGCGGGTTATAAGTTATTGTAATTTTTGCACCAGGTACCGGTTTTTCTGGTGAGAACGAAAAATTCTTCTCCCCGGCAAATATAATTGAAGTAAAGCAAGCTAAAACAGTTAGCAAGGTTATTGCTGATTTGAAACGGTTCATCTTTTCACCCCATTTATTTATTGAATTTAGTGTTTCTTTAACTTGAATACTGGCTAATAAAAATAAGTATAATCATTGCTTACAACAACTTAAATCCAGGGAATTTATTTCGATTATTAATTGTTTTAGATATTTGAAAGGAAAAATTCTATGCAAACTGAGACAAAATATTTTACACCCACCGAAGCTGTAAAAACTTTACCGCTTGTAAAAAAAATTGTTTACGACATTCTAACCGATGCCTCGGAATTACGAATAATTTCTTCCAGCATGGCTACAAATGTTGAGAACAATCCTGATGTAAAAAGACTTACACAAAACATCGAGGGATATCTTAATGAGCTTGAAGAGATTGGCTGTTATTATAAGGATTGGAATTTCCATTTAGGTCTTGTTGATTTCCCTTCCATTATAGGTGGTAAAGAAGTAATGTTGTGCTGGCGGAGTGATGAAGAGAGTATAAAATTTTATCATGGAATTGATGACGGATATGTTGGAAGAAAACCTATTCCCGATGAATATTTCAAATAAAAAGTCCGCCAAAAAATAAACGGACTTTTATGAACATATCAAAATTTAGTTTTTCTGTTCTTCTATGCGGTAAGTGTGAGTAATTTCAACTGCTTTCTGTAGCATTGCAGTAACACTGCAATATGTTTTTAGCGAGAGTTCAATCGCTCTTTCAACTGCTTCTTTAGGGATTTCTTTTCCATAAAAAACATATTCAAGATTAATTTTTGTATAAACCTGCGGATGAGTTTCCTGCATCTCTGCAGTTATATTCATTTCAAAACCGTCAAGATTTATTTTTTTCTTTTTTAGAATTACAGCAACATCACTTCCTGTACATCCTGCTAAGCTAAGTAAGATTAATTCCTTGGGTCTAATACCGGCGTTACTTCCTCCAAAATCTTCGGGTCCATCCATTACAACCCAATTGTTGGAATCGGTTTTACCCACAAATGTTACTCCCTGAATCTGCTTTACAAAAGCTTTTTTAGTAGCCATTCATTTCTCCATTTTAATTTTTTCTAATGGTTATATGATGAAGAATCAACAACAAAGTTTCAAACAGATGTAAAATTAAACACCAATATCTTCATACCAAAGTTGCGGATTATTTTTTATGAAATCCTCCATCATCTTAACACAGTCGGGATCATTTATAACTTCCAATTCAACTCCGCAAGAGCGGACGTAATCCTCTGGTCCTTTAAAATTCTTGTTTTCGCTAACAACAATCTTAGGGATTTTATAAAGCAAAGCTGTTCCGCTACACATATCGCACGGGGAAAGTGTAGAATATAAAACAGCCCGCTGATAATCTTTTGCGGTTAATCTACCGGCATTTTCTATACAATCCATTTCTGCATGAAGAATAGCACTCCCTTTTTGAACACGTCTATTATGTCCTCGTCCAACAATTTTTCCATCAATAACCAGAACGGAGCCGATTGGAATTCCCCCTTCGGCTAAACCTTTTTTTGCTTCTTCAATTGCTGCTTTCATAAAATTGTCTGTCATAAACCCTCTTTTTTCTGTAATTAATACGGATAAAAAATGTAAAATAAAACCGAGAAGACAAAGAAGATCCACATTCCACTGGAAACCTGTCTTATTCTTCCTGCAAAAAACATCGTTAACGGATATACAACAAATCCGGCAGTCATTCCTATTCCAAGGTTATATGTAAAACACATTAAAGTCATTGTAACAAATACAGGTATCGATTCAGCAAGGTCATCGAATTTTAAATTAGCAACAGGACTTATCATTAGTAAACCAACTATTATAAGAGAAGAACCGTAAGCATAAGCCGGGATTGCCGAGAAGAGCGGTGCAAAAAAGAGTGCTGTTAAAAATAGAAACGCAGTTACAAGCGATGTTAATCCGGATTTTCCACCGGCTTCTATTCCGGTAGCTGATTCTATATATGTTCCGGTAGTAGAAGTACCTAAGAGCGAGCCGGCGATTGTAGCAAGTGCATCGCACAACATCGGTTTTTCAATTTCTGGCATGTTTCCATTTTCATCAAGCATTTTTGCTTTATAACCCAATCCAAGCAGCGTTCCCATGGTATCAACAAAATCCATTACAAATACTACCAGCACAACAGAAAAGAATCCCCAGCTAATTGCACCTATTACATCAAGTTGTAAAAGAACAGGACTAATATCCGGCGGCATACTTAAAATCTTTTCCGGAAATGGAGATACCTTCAAAACAAATCCAATTAATGCTGTAACTAATATTCCAATAAGAATTGACCCGTTGATTTTCTTTATCATTAAAATTCCGATCAGCAGAAAAGAGAAAATACCGAGCAGAACAGCGGGGTCCTTAAAGTTTCCTACATGAACCGGCGCATCGGGCACGCCGATCTTAACTATTCCTGTTTCATTCAATCCTATAAATGCAAGGAACAAACCGATTCCCGCAGCAAAAGCAATTTTTAAACTTTCGGGAATTGAATATGCAAGCCAGCTTCTTACTTTAAATATTGTAAGGATAGTAAATAAAACACCACCTATAAAAATCGTACCTAATGCTGTCTGCCAGCTGTAACCCAAAACATTAACAACAGTATAAGCGATGAATGCATTTTCACCCATATAAGGTGCAATTGCAAAAGGACGTTTTGCATATATTCCCATCAACAGGGTTCCGAAGAATGCACTAATAATAGTTGCAACCATCGAAGCGCCAAAAGGCATTCCGGCAGCTTCCAGGATTTTGGGATTAACAATAATTATGTAAGCCATAGTAATAAAAGTTGTTGCGCCCCCAATTATTTCCTGTTTAACCGAAGTCCCAAGACGATCGAGCTCAAAATATTTTTTTAGCATCACTCCCTCTCAGTTGAATTGTTCCCCATTAAACAAAATTGATTTGTCTGCCAACAAGAAAAATTTATTTTTTGAATAAGTATAAAATTATCGATATGATGAGACTTAGTAATATTGATGTTACTATTGGGAAATAGAAAGTGAAATTTTTCCCTTCAATTTTAATATCGCCGGGTAGTTTTCCAATAAGGGGAATTTTATCCCAATAACTAACTGCTAATCCGGCAACAATCAAAATTACTCCGGTTATAATTAAATATTTACCGAGTGATTGGAATTCATTCATAAAAAAAAGTGTTTGTAATAAATATAAAATAATTAGCACCAATATGCATTAAGGTTTTCATCTTATAATAAAGCTTATTAGATTACATTAAAAAATAGTTTAACTATGAAACAAGAGCTACCAACAAAGCACATTAATTTAATTGGATTTCCGATGGACCTTGGAGCCGACCACCGTGGTGTGGATATGGGACCATCTGCACTCAGAATTGCCGGAATTCAAAACAAACTAACCAACCTTGGATATACCGTATCAGACCTTGGCGATATTTCGATACGTAATCAGGAGATTCAACAGATAAAAAATCCCCGGCTTAAATATCTTGACGAAATAGTTAAAACAACCGATATCCTTGCAAAGAAAGTTGAAAAGTCCCTCGCCTCAGATCATTTTCCCTTGTGTCTTGGCGGAGATCACTCAATGGCTATTGGTACTATTGCCGGAATTTCTTCTTACTGCAAAAGCCGGAAAATAGAACTTGGTTTAATTTGGATTGATGCCCATGCCGATTTGAATACCGAGGAAACTACACCTTCGGGAAATATTCATGGTATGAGCGTTGCTGCTTCTCTTGGTTATGGTAACAAAAAATTAACTGAATTGTTTGGATTTTCTCCAAAGGCAAAACCGGAAAATGTTGCAATGATTGGATTAAGAAGTGTAGATGCGGGTGAACGTGAGCTTATAAAGAAATTGAATCTGAAGGTTTACACTATGACAGATATCGACCGTAAAGGAATTGGATTCCTCATCGATAAAATTCTTAAGGACTTAAAATCACGTGTTCAACATATACATGTGAGTTTTGATGTTGATTCTATTGATCTGGTTACTGCACCGGGAGTTGGAACTCCTGTTAGTGGCGGACTAAGTTATCGCGAAGCGCATTTACTTATGGAATCAATTGCCGAATGTGGTTGTATGTCCTCCCTCGAAGTTGCTGAAGTAAATCCGATTCTTGATAATAAAAACCGGAGTGCTGAGATTACAGCAGAGCTTGTTGCTTCAAGTATGGGGCTAAGAATTATTTAATTGCGTAACTCTACTTTGTATTGTTAGCATAATCAATAATAATTATATTCGGAACAGAAATTAAGGATGAATTTTTTTGAAGCTTAAAACCCTTATACCGAAATCTGAAGCAAGAAAACTTGTTATTAAGAGAAGGAGTGAATTTACCGCCTCGGATTTTCAATCCAAGACGAAATTAATATTCGATCGATTTACGGCAACGGATGATTTTGTAAATGCAAAGAGAATACATACTTATATCTCTACTCGTCCCGGCGAAATTGACACCAGAAAATTAGTTGATTACATGAATGAATGCGGCAAACAGGTAATTGTTCCTAAACTTAATAAGAAGACGGGTAAATTCAACCGCGCAAATTTTATTAGCTGGGATCACATGGTTAAAAACAGCGACGGCTATCTCGAACCCAATGTTGGTATTGATGAGGATTTGAGTGATATTGATCTAATAATTGTTCCCGCAGTTGCAGTTTCAATCCTGGGTCAACGTATTGGACACGGCGGCGGTTATTACGATAAACTTTTGAAAAATACATTTGCCCCCAAAATTGTTCTCGCCTTTGAATTTCAGGTGTTCGATTACATTGAATCGAACTTACATGACGTTAGAATTGATAAAATAATAACCGAGCTAAGAATAATTAATACGCGTTCGCCAATTAACAGATCTTCTGAGCTGCTCTGATTTATGGAAGAAAATAATTTCCCGAACATATTTGATGAAAAGTATGATACCACACCGGACCCGCAATACAAAAAACTGGAACGCTCCGGATCGGATGTTATAATTGCCGGAGTCTGTTCCGGTATTGCGAAATATTCTAATACCGATCCTTCCATAATAAGATTGATTGCCACGTTAAGTTTAATTCTTGGTGCCTGGTCAATAGCAGCATACTTAATACTGGCTTATCTTCTGCCTGATGAAAAAAATGTCGAGAAATTATCATCCACCGAAATTGCTCTTCAGCGGAGAGTAAATGTAAGAACTGTTGTAAGCAGCTTTTTGATTTTAGCCGGACTCTATTTCGGGTTATCGTCCATTGGATTGTTTGTTCCGTGGCCGGTCTTCTTTGTTTATAATTCATTTCTCATTTCGTTTAGTGCAATTGGATTCGGAGTGTTTCTATTTGGAAAGTTTAGAGATGAGAATACTATTTTAGAAGTTTCTCCTGTTGAAAAATTCTACCGGGTAAAGAAAGTAAAAATTCTTTACGGGGTGTGCAGCGGTTTATCAAAGTATTTTTATGATTCAGATGTTACTACAATCAGAATAATTTTTGTAATTACAACCCTGCTTACTCTTGGCTTAATGCTGATAGGATATTTTTTAATTGTCTTACTGACTAATTACGAAGTTGAATAGATGACTTTTACTTACAAAAAAACATTCGGACTTATTTTGGTTCTATCGGGCATCTTGATTTTAGGATCCCAATTAAAACTATTTAGAATGGAGCTGTTTGATGTATTAGGTGCTGGGCTGATATTGCAAGGGATTACTTCGGTAAGTATATCGCTTAAACAAAACCGGCGGGATTTGCTTTTTCTTTTTACCGTTATGTTTTTGGTAGGAATTGTATTTCTAACGAAATCATATTTTGTTATTAGAGACACCCGCGAAATTGTTTTTACATCAATACTATTTATTTCCGGCGGAGCTTTTCTAATGTTATTTATAGAGAACATGAAAGAAAAGTTTTTACTTTATACCGGTATATTGTTTTTAATCTTCGGTTATTTATCAATTACTCTTTTGCGGGATGCTGGTATTACAAAGTATGCCGATACATTAGGGGGACTGGTAAAAGATTTTTGGCCGGTTGTACTTATAACTGCTGGGATACTCCTTTTCCTACACAGAAAAAAATAAAGTCCATTCTATTTTTTAATTACTAATGTTCCTTCCAGATAACTATCAATAGATGGTGTGGGTGAACCCGTATTGGATTCAACCGTAATCCTTACTTTTTCTATTTGCTCTTTAGGTAAAAACGGAAATGAAGTAAGCCGTAAATATTCGTTCTGGTTTGGTGTGTAAACACCGATAGAGTAGGATTGATTTTTGCTAACCACCCAAACCTGATAACCCTGGTTGGGTAGTAAAGGACGTGTATTCTTAAATTGAATCAAACCTTCCTTCTGATCGAATGCAAGAAATATTCTTGCAGATGCTTTATCATTTGCATTGCCGGTTGTAAGGTTTACAATAGTAACATCGCGGTTGTTAAAAAATTCGATCAGCGAGATATAATTACTTATAATATTATTTGAGGTTACCAAATCACTTTTCATAGAAGTGATGCTTCGTTCCAGTTCCTCAATTTTATTATTAGCTTCACCAACAGTTATATATGTATAATAGCCTAAAATTGTAAAGAGAAGAAGAGTCAATATTATTGCTATCCATCCTGCAAAACCACCTGTTGGTTTTTCCTGTGGCGTAGCTGTTAGAACCGGTTGCTGCTGTGCCGGGAATAAAGTCTGTGGCTGATCTGGAATGATGCTATCTATTTTAGTTGAACCGCGTTTTCTTTCTTCATCGATGCTTGTATTAATAATTTCACCATGGGTAAGTTTTGTGGATTGTCTCGGTTTTAAAAAATTCAAGGTCTGTTTTGTTTCGTGTTTGGTCTCGGGTAGCGATACATCTTTCGATTCCGTTATAAAAGTTTTCCCGGCAATGGTTTTAGATTCTGTAAAGGTAGGTTTATACTCAAATGTTTGTGTAGCTTTTTGTTTCTCTTCTCTTATTCTTGTTTTTATCTCATCTTTCAAGCTTATCAATTTTTTTGCGATGTTATCTTTAATTGAAGGATCGGGTTGTTCAAGGTCTAGTATGACCGGTATCATCGAAATTATATTTTGCAAATCACCAAGTTCATTTTCTGGTAGTTCGCCACCAGCAACCAGATAATCTTTGAATTGAACAAAATTATCTTTATCCATACATCCGGCAGCAAATCCGGCAATCATTTCACTAATTGGATCTGAAGCCATCTTTACTCCTTAACCATAAAATCTCTTAAACTATGTAATGCATTCATAACCTTACTACGTACTGTTTCAACAGGAACATTTAATTTGTCTGCAATTTCATCAATCGTATAACCTTCATAATATGCAAGGTGAAGAACATACTTTTGTGTATCTGTTAATTTTGTTAGAGCCCGTTCAACTTTGGGTTTCAAACTAACGGCAGTTTTGAGATCAAGACTATCCATTTGAACGGGGAATGTTGGCAGTATAAAATAATCTTCGTAATTGTCATCATAGATCTCACCGGTATTTGCCGAAGATCTACCGCGTCTTAGAGCATCTACTGCCAGATTGCGGGTTAATGTTACGAGCCAGCTATAAACAGAACCGCTTCTAAAATCAAAATGATTGATCTTTCGCCAGATTATTACAAAAACTTCGGTTAAAATTTGTTCTGATGTTACCTGATCGGGAGAAATTTTTTTTATAATTGTATATAGAAGAGCTGAATATCGGTCGTATAATTCTTCAAGCGCCCTGGATTCAAACTTGGCGATTTCCTGCATCAGTTCAATATCGCTTAAGTCTTTGAATTTACTCAATTTATTCCAGTTTTTTATTTTATTGCAGTCAAAGGTATAACTAAGGTCATTAAAAATCAATTTGTCCGAATCCTGTTTAAGTAAGGCGGCTAATTGTGTTATAATTTTCTTTATAATATTAATTAATTTTTACAGGTATCCGTCTCTCAACAAGCAATCAACTTTTTATTATATTTGCAGCACTTTTTAAAGAGAATATAAAATATGACATCGAATGAAATACGAGACCAATTCTTAAACTTTTTCAAGGAAAAGGGACATAAAATAGTTCCAAGCGCACCCGTTGTTCCGCATGGAGATCCGACACTACTTTTTACAAATGCCGGAATGAACCAGTTCAAAGATGTTTTTTTAGGAACCGGTTCGCGCGATTATAAAAGGGCTGTTGATACACAAAAATGTATCCGTGTTTCCGGTAAACATAATGATCTTGAAGAAGTTGGACATGATACATATCATCACACCTTTTTTGAAATGCTTGGCAACTGGTCTTTTGGAGATTATTATAAGAAAGAAGCTATTAAGTGGGCCTGGGAGTTACTAACTGAAATATGGAAACTTCCCAAAAAACGTTTATGGGCAACTGTTTACAGAACAGATGATGAAGCAATGGAATTCTGGAAAAGTGAAACCGACATTAAACACGATCACATTTTACGTTTTGATGAAAAAGATAATTTCTGGGAAATGGGTGAAACCGGTCCGTGCGGTCCCTGTTCAGAAATTCACATTAATCTTAGTGACGATTACGATAACCCGAAATATGTAAATGCTGGTGATCCTAAATGCATTGAAATCTGGAATCTCGTTTTCATCCAATATAATAGAGACGAAACAGGAAAACTTCACGAACTCCCCGCAAAACATGTAGATACAGGAATGGGATTCGAAAGAGTTTGTGCTGTACTTCAAAATAGAAATTCGAATTATGATACCGATGTTTTTACCCCGATAATAAATGCAATTGAAAAACTGAGCAGCATTAAATACGATAGCAATTTATCCGCAGATGATAAATCCATTACCGGCGTAACAAATGTTGCAATGCGCGTTATTGCAGATCATATCCGAACATTAACATTTGCAATTGGCGATGGCGCAACACCGGGCAACGAGGGACGTGGTTATGTGCTGAGAAGACTTTTAAGGCGTGCCGCACGTTATGCAAGAAAGCTCAACCTTAACGAACCGTTTATGTATAAACTTGTTAATGTTGTCGTTCAGAATTTCTCTCACGTTTTTCCCGAGATTAAATCGAACAAATCCCAGATTGAAAAAATTATTAAAGCTGAAGAGGAAAGTTTTAATGCTACGCTCGACCGCGGAATAGAATTATTCGAAAATCTTATCGGTAAATTAAAATTGATGAATGAAAGTGTAATATCCGGTGATGATGTTTTTAAGCTTTACGACACATTCGGTTTCCCGATCGATTTAACTGCAGTAATGGCACGAGAACAGGGACTTACCATTGACGAATCCCGTTTTAATGAACTTATGAATGAGCAAAGAGAACGTGCTCGCAAATCTACCAGGGATAAACAATCATCAACTTCTGTTGCTCTTGAATCACTCGACGGATTTGTAATCACATCAAATCAACCAACTCAATTTACGGGTTATGACGAATTAAAATCCGAAGCTACTATTATTGGATTAAAAAACTCTGGTGGGCAATCATTTATAATTCTCGACAAAACACCATTCTATGTAGAATCCGGCGGACAGGTTGACGATACAGGAAACATAATAATTGGCGACACACATTTACCGGTTATTGCTCTCAAAAAAATTAACAATCAGGTAGTTCACATACTCGATAATTCTACAAATATTAAGTTGGAAACCGGAATGAAAGTGGAAGCCGTGATTGATGAAAAGCGAAGATGGGATATTATGCGCAATCATTCAGTTACACACTTTTTACACCGTGCATTAAGAGAAATTTTGGGTCAGCACGTTCAACAATCAGGTTCTTACGTAGGTCCGGATCATCTACGGTTTGATTTTACACATTACGAGAAAGTTAAGGATGAGGAGCTTGATGCAATAGAATCGCTTGTAAATGAAAAGTTAAGAGAGAATATTCCAATGACGCATCACCGCGATACACCCTTTGATGAAGCAAAGAAAATGGGCGCGCTAATGTTCTTCGGAGATAAATACGGAGATAAAGTAAATGTAGTTCAGTTCGGCGATTATACAATGGAGTTTTGCGGTGGCACTCACGTTAAGAATTCATCGCAAATCGGGCTGCTTAAAATTGTTTCTGAATCTTCAATTGCAAGCGGTGTAAGAAGAATTGAAGCTGTTACGGGTGCCGGCGTTGAAAAGTTTATTAAAGATCAGGAATTGAAAATTAAGAACGGAGAATTGAGAATTAATGATTTGTTAGATGAGAAAAAGAAATTGGAAAAAGAGTTGGCAGAACTAAAACTCAAAGAAAAACTTGGCGGAATAGATACAATTGTAAAATCTCCAGCGATTGTTAATGGATTAAATACATTTAAAGGAAAAGTATCCGCTTCGAATATGGATGAGTTAAAATCGATGGGCGATGAATTACGTGATAAAATGAAAAGCGGAGTTGGAGTTCTTATCTCTCAAATTGAAGACAGGGTTGGAATTGTTGCTGTTGTTTCAGATGATCTTATTAAGGATAAAAAGCTGAGCGCGGGAAATATTGTTAAAGAAGTTGCAAAAATTGTTGGTGGAAGCGGCGGTGGAAGACCCCATCTTGCAACTGCCGGCGGTAAAGATGTTTCTAAAATTGACGAGGCGTTGTTACAAGTAGAATCAATAGTTTCGAAAATTTAAGTTGCTTATCAATTATTATTTTTGAAGATATAGAGTTTACCATTTACTGGCCGAACGTCTATCTTTCCCCTATAACCAATTTTAATAAGTTGCTCTACAAATACCCGCATAAAAAATCCGTGAGTTACAACCAGGACGCTTTTATAATTATTCCCTGAAATTTCATCAATAAAATTTTTTATTCTTATTAATGTTTCCCTTCGCTTCTCTGGTTGTGAATAGTGATTCTTATGCCAGGCAATTCTACCGCCCAGGTGCCAGACAAAGGAAGGCAGCTTAATTTTTCTTTTTGTAAATGGCGTTACAGGAACTTCAACTATCAAATCCGAATAAATTATTTTACCGTTATAAATTTTGTTCGCGGTTACAACAGCTCTATTTATTGTACTGCAATAGCACACTTCCCAATCACTATTATTAAATTTAATCGGGTCAGTAATTACCGGAGAGTTTTCATAAAGATCCATTGCTCCCGCAAAATCCTCTGCCGAGTAAATACCTTTAGCGGGTTTGAAATCGACCTTAAAATGTCTGATTAAACCAATTATCATTTTAAATAATATGCTCGATCATTTACTTTGTAAATTAAAGAATATCTGGCTTTTTTCTTATTGACAAAAAAATTTTTAATGACTGGAAATACTTACAAAATTTTTATTTTATTAAATAGAAAATAATTTGATTGGAGAAGCTATTAATCGAGGCTTATAAAAGGCAGAAAGACCAGCAACAAATATTTTATTTTGTTTTTCAACATCATTCATTAATAAGTGTTTGCTTTTGCAATTAACTTAAAACTGATTGCACTTTGTAATATGTTATATTCATTTCTTAAAATATATCCTCCGGCAAGCAACTTACCGCTCTCATCAAAAAATCCATCTATCGTTCCATCAAGATCACCAATTGATGTTTTCTTCAACGCAAAGTTCATAATGGCATGTCTATTCATTACAGTACCGGTAAAATTAAATATCATTCCGTTCCAGTTTCCCGAACCGGTCAAACCCATTTTACCGTCATGACTAAGATACAGTATAACGGTTTGAGCATCTTGGAATTTTGTCTGATACTCACCGGAATAATTAATTTGTTGTTCTGTGGGTTCAATAATGCTTTCGTAATTACACCCGTACAGACCGGTTAATATTAGTAAGAGAAATATCTTTTTCATAATTCCCCCAAAATAAATTTTCAAAAATGCGGCAAACGAATATTTTGCCGTGTAATTATTTTGGTTTATTATCGTTGGGGTGAAGAAAAAGTTTAGCAATAAACTTATAAGAAGATTTGTACACAAAAAAAATTTACTGTTGTTTTAATTTAGGTGAATAAATAGTTGATAAAAAATTCAGTGTGGGTGTATTTTATTTTTGAGCTCTATCTTTATACCCGAAACAATCTATCGTGTGGTCGTTTACCATTCCCACAGCTTGCATAAATGCATACCATATGGTCGATCCCACAAACTTAAATCCGCTTTTCTTAAGGTCCTTACTCATTAGATCCGATTCTAATGATCTTGCCGGAATTTCTTTTAATGAATTCCAATTATTTACTTTAGGAGTATAATCAACAAATCTCCAGATATAATTATCGAACGAACCGAACTTTTTTTTAATTTCGATAAAACATTTTGCATTCTGAATGGCTGCATTAATTTTTAACCGGTTGCGGATTATACCGGCATTGTTTAATAATTGTTTAACTTTTTTAGAATCATATTTAGCAATTTTATCAGGATTAAAATTGTCGAAAGCTTTCCGGTAATTTTCTCTTTTACGTAGAACTGTAATCCAGCTAAGCCCCGCCTGTGCTCCTTCAAGTATTAACATCTCAAACAATTTTCTATCATCATGAACAGGGACGCCCCATTCATTATCATGATACTTAATATAAAGAGGATCGTTACCTGCCCACAAACAACGTTGTTTCATTTGATCTTTACCTCACTGGTACTTTAAAAAATATTTTACTTCAATTATATTATTAACCACCAACAGCAAATCACCAACCACTATTTAATCCAGACCGATTTAATATTCACAAATTCTTTTATTCCATAGTGAGAAAGTTCTCTTCCATACCCAGAATTTTTAATACCGCCAAATGGAAGACGTGGATCTGACTTTACCATTCCATTAATAAAGACACATCCCGATTCAATTTCGGTTGCCATTCGTTTTGCTTTATTAATATCCTTCGTCCATATGGAAGCTCCAAGTCCAAAGGGAGAATCGTTAGCAATCCTAACGGCATCTTCTGCATCTTTCGCTTTAATGAGTGAGGCAACAGGACCAAAAATTTCGTCATCATAAGCCGGCATACCTTTCTTCAAATTATCCAAAATAGTTGGGGAATAATAATAACCTTTACCGGGTAGAACTTTTCCACCAGTTAATATTTTTGCTCCTTTCGATACGGATTCTTTTATAAGTGAATCAAGTTCATACAAAAGATCTTCTCGCGCAATTGGTCCAAGTTCTACCGATTCATCCATTGGATCGCCAATCTTAACTTGATTCATTGCATTAACAAATTTCTGAGTAAAACTTTCATAAATTTTTTCAACAACAATAAATCTCTTGGAAGCGATGCAACTTTGACCATTATTTATCAATCTTGCTTTAACAGCAATCGATGCCGTTTCCTCTAAATCCACATCATCTAACACAATGAATGGATCGCTGCCGCCTAACTCAAGAACTGATTTTTTTAATTCCTTACCGCAAGCTTCAGCAATTTTCCTTCCAGCCGGTTCGCTTCCTGTAAGAGTTGCCGCTTTAACTCTGGGATCTTTAATAATATCTTTAACCGATTCCGAACCGATTAACAGTGTTTTAAAAACATTCTTCGGAAATCCGGCATTGATAAAAATTTGCTCAATTGCAAGAGCACACATTGGAACATTGGACGAGTGTTTTAATAATCCTACATTACCCGCCATTAATGAAGGAGCGGCAAATCTAAATACTTGCCAGAACGGAAAATTCCACGGCATTACCGCGAGTATTATTCCAAGCGGATTAAATTCCACATAACTTTCCGATCCGTCAGTTTCTATTTTCTCTTTGGTCAGCATTCCATCTGCATTATCTGCAAAGTATTCGCAAACCCATGCACACTTTTCAACTTCTGCTATTGCTTGATTTATCGGCTTCCCCATTTCTGTTGTAATTATATAAGCATATTCGTCCCGTTTGTTTTTCATTACCAGTGCAGCATTTTTCATCAGTCGGGATCTTTCACTTATATCTGTTGCTTTCCATTTTAGGAATGTCTGTTGTGCTTGATCAATTGAATTTTTGATCTCATCTTTCGAAAATTCCACATAAGTTTTTTCGATTTTACCTGTTGCGGGATTGATAGTTTGAATGGACATTTATTACTCCCAATTTCTTTTATTCTTTGGGATCATTTAGTCATATAGATATTGAAATAACTTTCAATGTGAAATTAGTTATTCTAATGCAAACTTTCATTCGCAAATAATTTTGCAATTGATTTGTGAGATAAGTATAAAAAAGAAGCAGATAAATATTATGAAATGAAATTATAGTTACTTCATAAGAAGCATTTTACGCGTCTGCACTTTACTGTTAGTAACCAACCGATAAAAGTAATAACCGCTTGTTAAGTTATTCGCATTAAAATGGACCGAATAATAACCGGGAGATTTTACTTCATTAACAAGCTCTGCTATTTTTTCCCCGAGCATACTGAAAACAGATAAGACTACCTTGCCTTCACTTTTCAAAGTATAAGAAATTACTGTTGTAGGATTAAACGGATTTGGAAAGTTTTGTAACAGAAGGTCTTCAGTAATTAACAGCTCATCATCAACAGAGGTCGTATTTTTCTGAATGAGTTGAAAGGAGTGTTCATCAAAAATCGTATTATCGTCGACATCCGATAATCTTAACAATGCATTGCAAGACACATTAACATTTGGCGCCCAATTATGCCTTTTAGTAACGGCATTAAGATTACCGGCAACCTTTGACCATGTTGCACCATTGTCCGTTGAAAATGAGATATCAACTTTGTTAATTCCTTTGCTTTCCCATGATATATCAACATTATTTGGTATCTCAATAATTGCCCCGGGAGCCGGAGACAAAATTGTAATTTGTTTTGAGACAGCAACAGTAAATTTTGATTTGAATCCAAGTTTATCAAGATCTGTTGATGTTAGTGAAACCTGGTTTTTAGACATATCTGCCAGACTAATGCTTGCAATCCATTCCCCTTCTTTAGGATTATTCAATTCAAGTTTACCAGAATAATCGAAGCTTGATGAACGTAAATTATTAAACTTGGCAAAGACACCTCCGCCATTATCAACCGGTTCAAACATAATCTTTACTTCATCAATTCCGCTCTGCTCATCAACAACAGAAATATTATAATTAATTACAAGGACTTTATCGGTTGAATTCTGGGAGTCGATTGAAAAATCAAAATAATTCAGTAAGGGCGATTTTGTATCAACAGTATTAACTACTTCAAGCGAAGAATTGAATCCCTTTGCTTCCAGTTCATCCTTAGAAAATGTAATACTGTTTTTTTGATTATCTGTTAATGATACTTCTATTAACCACTCACCTGTTTTTGCATTCTTAAAATCAACCCATCCAGTAATTTCATAAGCTTTACTATTTATCTTGGACAGTCGTTCAACCTTGTTCCCACCGCTTTGAGACGGGATAAATGTTATTTTAATTTCATCCACACCGCTTAAATTATCCGTAGCAGAAATCCTGTATTCAACCGTTTGTGTTGTGCTATTCAAATCAATTTTTGTTGGTGATATCTGGAAGTTTACCAGTTCAGGCGCAATAATGTCTTTTGTGTCCTTAACGTTAAGCAAAGAGGGGAAACTTTTAGCATTTAGCTCAGATGAAGAATAAGTAGCCACATTTCCGGCGCCGTCTTTAAGAGTAACTTTTGCATTCCAAATACCTATTGAAGGATTATTTCCTAAGTCAATTGAGTTCGATAAGCTAACATTACGGTTACCGATTTTTCTAAAAGCTTCTGATTTAACACCACCATTACCCGGTGGTGTAAATTCTACGGTTAATTCTTCTATACCGCTTATATCATCTGTTGCTTCCACATTAAAACTTATCGTTCTTTGTTCGGAGGCCAGATCAATTTCTTCCGGAGTGAAGGTAAATCCCGTTAACTGTGGCGCTGTTAAATCTTTTGTTTCTGTTATTTCCAGAGATGAAGGATAACCCATGCTGCTCAAATCGCTTGAGGAGTAGGTTAACTGATTTCCGGCTTTATCTTTTAATGTAACACTTACAAGCCAAATACCTTTATCGGGGTTTTTTCCAAAATCTATTGAACTGGATAAACTTGCTGTT
This sequence comes from uncultured Melioribacter sp., assembly GCA_964510325.1. GTDB lineage: Bacteria > Bacteroidota > Ignavibacteria > Ignavibacteriales > Melioribacteraceae > DSXH01. Next base: position 20,526 of record CAZEBL010000009.1, read on the forward strand.
TGACCGGAAAGTTTTTTGATCGTCTCTGATTTACTATTCCCTTTACCCGGTGATGAAAACTCAATTGTAGCTTCCTCTACACCGCTCACATCGTCATTAATATTTATTTGATATTCAACCGAAAGAGTTTTTGAGGATAAATCAAGCTGAGTCGGCGAAAACGAAAAACTACTTATAGACGGTGGTGAATTATCAACAATAACATTCTCCAATATTTCAAAAGTTGAATTGAAACCCATTGCAGAAATATCGCTACCCGATAATGTGACTTTGTTTTTCTTATCGTCTTCAAGATAAATACTCGCAACCCAAAGACCAGTCTTGGGGTTATTTCCAAAATCAATTTCGCCGGTAAGGTTAACAGATGCTAAATCAATTTTGCTAAATGTTTCGGATTTGCTGCCGCCATTCTGTTCGGGTGTAAATTCCACAATAATTTTTTCAATATTACTTTGTGCATCGCTGGCAGATAAATTAAAAGTTACTTTAATATTATTACTTAACTGTGCGGAGGTGGGTGAAAAGGAAAATGAATTTAATACCGGGGCATTATTATCCTGTGAATACAATAAAACCGATGGAATAAAAAATATTAGGGATAAAATGAAACGCTTCACTTTATTCCTTTCTCTCTTTTTATTTAGAAATACCCCTTTGCGCGCCCGGAAGAATTAGCTAATTCAAATATCAGCTAATGAGTCTTTGATAAATCTACTATTTATTAAAAATTATGTCAACGCCTCTTATAACAATAATTAAAAATATTGCACGTGTTGAGATTAATCACAATTTATTTTATCCAAAAAATCAATGAAAACGAAAGGATTTATTACTTTTTACCACTTTTCCAGCTCTTAAACTAAGTAGTGTTCAAAAATATTTTGTAATGCCAACAATTATCAATATCCGGTTTCAGTATTTGGATCACAGAAAAATTATAAAAATCATCCGGGGAAATAATCCCGGATTGAAAAGATTCTGATTCTTGGTAATAATTTTCGCCAAAGAAAAAAAATTTTTGTATGTTCGAAATGAAATTTAACTTACTCTTCACTAATGAATGTTCTTTATGGGAAAAACAAATCCAAAAACTTTCGTTCTTGATACAAACGTAATTTTACATGATCCAACCTGTATTCATCATTTCCAGGAAAATAATATTATTATTCCGCTGGCAGTAATAGAAGAGCTGGACCATTTTAAGCGGGGCAACCAGGTAATTAATTTAAATGCGCGCGAGTTCGCACGCACACTCGATTCTATTACAGGTAATGAAATATTCAATGGCGGTGTGTCACTCGGCAGAGGGCGCGGAAAAGTAAGGATTGTTATTACCAAAGGATTGTCTAAAGAAATTCATGATGTGTTTAGAGACGATAACGTCGATCATAGGGTATTAAGCGCTGCACTGGACGCGCACAAAACTATTAAGGATAAACAGAAAATCGTCCTTATTAGTAAAGATGTAAATCTAAGAATGAAAGCCAAAGCACTCGGAATCCCCGCCGAAGATTACACAACAGACCGCGTTACAAATGTTGAAGAACTTTATAGTGGCAAAGAAGTACTTGAAGACTTTGATGATGATGTGTTGCAGAAATTATATCAAGCTCCATTTGAAGTCCCGGCAAAACAAATTATTAAAAAAACTAAAACCGATGCAGTACCTAATAAGTTTTACATAATGCGCAATAGTAGCAGATCTGTACTATCGGTACTTTCCAACGATCTTGAAAAATTCAAGAAGATTGATAAAGAAATAGTTTATGGAATTAAACCGCGTAATGCAGAACAAACTTTTGCAGTTAATGCACTTTGCAATCTGGATATACCGCTTGTATCTATGACGGGAAAAGCCGGAACAGGAAAAACACTATTAGCTCTTGCAAGTGCGTTACAGGTTCGAAAATTCTACCGACAAATTTATATTGCCCGACCGGTAGTGCCTTTAAGTAATAAAGATATTGGTTATCTACCCGGCGATGTAGAGAGTAAACTTGCGCCTTATATGCAGCCCCTTTGGGATAATTTGAAAGTAATTCAGGATCAATTTCCGGAAACTGATAAGAATTATCAGTTAATAAACAACATGATAAAAGAAGAGAAACTGGTAATTGAACCTTTGAGTTACATCCGAGGAAGAAGTTTGCAACGAATTTATTTTATTGTTGATGAAGCACAGAATCTTACTCCGCACGAAATTAAGACGATAATAACCCGCGCCGGTGAAGGTGCAAAAATTGTATTAACTGGCGATATTTATCAGATTGATCATCCGTACCTCGATTCTCAATCAAACGGATTATCATATCTGATAGAACATTTCAAAGGTCAAAAACTTTATTCGCATGTAAATTTAGAGAAAGGGGAAAGATCGGAATTAGCAGAATTAGCAAGCAATCTTTTATAATTATAAATTATTCATTATACATTAATTAGGTTTGCTTCTTTTGAAGGCTCTACCTAAGTTTTCGTATGCAATCAAATATTTTTGTATCTATGCAGAGTCCTTTTAACCCGCTCAATCAATCCTGCTCTTTGTGTGTTTTTCTATCTCTGCGCTCCTCGATGGAACTTCGTGAAAGAAAGAATTGCACAGAGAGACACAGAGTATCCACAGAGTTTCACAGAGAAAAAAATGAAAGACTTTTTGTTTAAGCCATTCGAAGAAATGACAGAAAAGGATTATGAAACCGTTGGTTTCAAATCCGGATTGGAAATTCATCAGCAATTACTTACTGACAAAAAATTATTCTGCCGATGTCCCGCCGGTCAGTACAGCACAAAGTATCATGCAGAGATATTACGACACATGCGACCCACGCTTTCAGAACTTGGTGAATATGACGGGACTGCTTTGATGGAATTCAAAACGAAGAAAGATATTATTTATCGAATTAATCGTGATACAGTCTGCACTTACGAAATGGACGATACTCCTCCATTTCTTATTAATGAAGAGGCAATGAACATCGCACTTGAATGCGGATTATTATTTGATTGCGCAATTGTGGATGAGCTTCATATTGCGCGCAAACAATATCTTGATGGAAGCATACCAACAGGATTCCAGCGCACAGCAATTTTTGCTCTCAATGGAAAAATTCCATACAAGAACAGAACGATCGATATCGTTCAGATGTCTATAGAGGAAGATTCATGCCGCGAAGTTTCAGATCATGGTCATACCCGCGTTTATTTAACGGATCGACTCGGAATGCCTCTTATAGAAACGGTTACCGGACCAAATATGCGCACGCCCTTTGAAGTTGCCGAGGTTGCGGAGATTTGCGCCAAGGTTGTAAGAAGTACAAATAAAGTTAGAAGGGGAATCGGCTCTGCAAGAGAAGATGTAAACGTAAGTGTAGATGGTGGGACGAGAATTGAAATTAAAGGTGTTCCAAAGATTGGAAGAATTCCTTTACTTACTTATAACGAAGCAATGCGCCAGTGGAATTTACTCCGTTTAAGAGAAGAACTTCATAAAAGAGGAATTACCAAAGATACTTTTGAATCATCATCAGCAGATATTACAAGAATAATAAAGAAAGCACACTATCAACCTGTCCGCAATGCTATTGAACAGGGACTCAAAATAAAATGTGTTACACTAAAAGGTTTTGTCGGTTTACTCAATTGGCAAACCCAAACAGATACTTATTTTTCAAAAGAAATTTCGGACAGGGTTCGGGTAATTGCATGCTTAACTTCCATACCAAATATAATACACTCCGATAGCCGCGGTGATAACCTTCTTTCCGCTGAATGGCAAAATATTAAAAAGAATGTTGGTGCCGGTGATAATGATACAATGGTGATTGTCTGGGGAAATAATCAGGATCCCGATATGGCTGTTAAAGAAATAATTATTAGAGCGCGTGAAGCTACTATTGGAGTCCCCTCGGAAACACGGCAAGCATTAAGAGATGGAACTAACGGTTTTGAAAGAATATTACCCGGTGCCGATAGAATGTATCCCGATACGGACCTCCCGCCAACGAAAATTACCGACGAACGATTAAAAAAATTAAAAGAAAATTTACCGGAGAAATTCTGGATTAGTGAAGAATGGTATAAGAAATTGGGAATTCCGGACGATACTATCAGTGAGTTATCAATTTCTAAATTTGCAAAACTATTTAAGTTCATTGTTGAAGATTGGAAAATCAATCCAGTGCTGGCAGCGGTTGCTCTTGTTCAATTTCCAAAACGCTTGAAGAAAATGAAATTCGATACTTCACTAATTACTATTGAAATGATGAAAGAGATTTTCTGTGCATATAAAGATGGGCTCCTTACGCGTGATGGTATTTTCATTGCAATACAAAAATCTATTGCTAAAGGGAAATTCTATCCCGAACTATTGCCAAAACCGTTTACTTCAAGAGAGCTTGATGATTTATTAAATCAAACAAGAAAAGAACTCCAGCAAATTAAATTATTGAACGAAGAAAAGAGAAATGAGATTCTTCTAGGACTAACGATGGACAAAGTTAGAATGAATGTTGAAGGGAAAATTCTAAAACAAAAAATTTTTAATTAATCTTAGCGGCCTTTGCGATTTCTCTGCGAACTCTGCATGAACATCTTTTAAGATTTACATGCAAAGCTCGTAGAGTTTTCCGCCGGGAGCGCAGAGGGAAAAATGGCAGAAGATTACAAAGGTTACAGAGGGAAAGCATTAAGCACATTAAAAAATTTCGGTGCTCAGGTCTGGAGCGATGTAGAAATAAAAACTACAAAAGGTAATTTCAAAGGGATAATTCTCCCCCGCTCTGAAACCGCGGATCCTTTCCATATCGTAATAAAAATGCCGATCGGCTATAATATAGGAGTTGCCGCAGAAAATATAACTGATATTCAAATCAGAGGACGGAAAGAAGCGCACTATAAAATTCCAGAAAAAGATTTTCCACGCGATCCGTCAAAGCCAAATGTAAAACTACTTGGTACCGGTGGAACAATTGCATCACGACTCGATTACAGAACCGGCGCTGTAATTCCCGCATTCTCGCCGGGCGAACTTTATGGTTCAGTCCCTGAGCTTGCAAACTTCTGCAACCTTGATACAGAAAAATTGTATGGTGTGTTCAGCGAAAACATGGGTCCTGAGCAATGGATTGGAACGGCTCAAGCTATTGGTCGTGAAATTGAAAAAGGAATTGATGGAATAGTAATAGGTCATGGTACCGATACAATGCATCATACTGCTGCAGTGTTATCTTTTATGGTACAGGATTCCCCCGTTCCGATTGTGATGGTCGGCTCTCAGAGATCGAGCGACCGCCCCTCATCCGATGCGGCGCTCAATCTTATGCACAGTGTTAAGACTGCTGCAGAAAGCGATATTGCAGAGGTAATGGTTTGTATGTTCGGTCCTACTTCCGATTATTACGGATTACTGCACCGAGGAACACGTGTCCGCAAAATGCACTCCAGTTACCGTTCAACATTTCGAACAATCGGCGATATTCCTATTGCTAAAGTAAGCCGCGAGGAGATTACTCCACTGCGCCAGGATTATAAACGCCGGCGTAAAGATCGAAATGTAACAATCAACACTGCATTCGAAGAGAAAGTAAGTATTGTCTATTACTATCCAAACATGATGCCGGATATTATAGATTCATTAATCGATAACGACTATAAAGGAATTGTTATTGCCGGAACAGGACTTGGACACGTGAACAAACCTTTGTATCCCTCACTCAAGCGCGCACACGAAAAAGGAATTGCTATTTACATGACTGTACAGACTCTCTGGGGATTTGTTCAGATGTATGTTTACGATACCGGTCGTGATATGATGGAACTTGGCGTAATACCCGCAGCCAACATGCTGCCAGAAGTAGCTTACATGAAGCTCTGCTGGGCACTTGGACAAACAAACGACCCGACGAAACTGAAAGAGATAATGCTTACACCAATTGCTGGAGAAATTACAGAACGTGAACCGAGTAACGGTTATTTAATTTATCAGGGCGGACTACCAGAGGTTGAAGAGTTTATTGCGAAGTATGTGAAATAATCCGAAGGATTATTTCATCCATAGTGAAACGAATGGTATAAACCATTGCATCATTTAATTCTGAGCGAAGCGAAGGATATCTCTCTAGTGTCTGTTAAATTATCATTTAAGTAATTCTTCCGCCCAGGCTTTGAACCTATCTATTTGCTTCCACAGCAACTCAATGTCTTTCTTAGAATAAATATCGCCGCTGTAGGACACTTTATTTTTATGATCAATAATATGCTTCAATTGAATTATAGCTTTTTTCTTCTTTTCGGAAGGCGCAATCAGGTCATCAAGAAGAGAAATAATTTCATAATGATTATCACCTTGAATTTTAATTCCTTTGTTTTTGATACTGATAGCATCTGAATATGCTATAGCAGAATGGACAATCAAGACACCTGCAGCATTATAATAAGAGTATTCCGATGCCACCTTTGCGCCTTCATAAAAATTTTTCGCTACTTCAAGAAAATCTAAATAGCGGGCTGGCTCAATTTTCTTTTTCGGACTTTTACTGCTCACTTAGTATTCCATTAATTGATTTCCCGGATATTATAATTCCTTCTCTTACTAT
>CAZEBL010000010.1:0-19278 GCA_964510325.1 uncultured Melioribacter sp.
AGGAATTATATAATCACATGAAAGCATCTAATCCATTGTATTTCTTCACCGAGCAAGCCATGAAAGATTTTGGTCCATTTTATGTTCAGGCATATAATGAAGTCGGTTATTATGGTTATGATCTTGCACCTTTTAAAGATTTGCTTGTAGAAATAAAAGATGGATCGAATATTATGCTTGTTCCTGAAGGTGCAAAGATTGAATATAATTGCATCAGTATGCAAAAGGTTAATACCTGGCTTCAAAAAGAGGCAAGCAACATACTATACATTTACGGTGGTAACGATACATGGAGTGCAACATCAATCCAATTACTTGGCGAAAACAATTGTGTTAAGATGGTTAAAAAAGGCGGTGCCCACGGAACAAATATCAGAAGTTTTGAAGGTGAAGAAAAAGAACTAATCTATTCTACTTTAGAAAACTGGCTCGGATTTAAAATTAACCGATTGTAAAAATAATCCGCCTTAACTGAATTGCTATTTGTTCTTCTAAATGCTGTTAAGGTGGATTTTCTATAAAAACAATTTCAAGCACATAAAATAATCTTTCATTATTTTTCTTATAGAAAATTTCCTCTCGTCCATTCAATCAATAAAATGTGGAGGTGATTTATGAAAGTCCTCGGCTCATACGAAAAAGCCCGTATCTACATCGAAAAACATTACCAAGAATCCGAAGAAGCAAAACGTCACCGCAGAAGATTAAATCCCGGACCAATAATCACAATATCCCGTGAAACCGGAACCGGCGCTGTAAAAGTATGCGAGAGCCTTGTAGAGTATTTGAACAGACACGCTGTTGAAGATTATAATGATTGGGCTTTTTTCGATAGAGAGTTGATGGAAAAAGTTATGGAAGATCATAATCTTCCTGATCACTTCAGAAAATATCTGTCGGAAGAAAAGCCGGCAAAGATCGATTCCTGGTTTGGAGAAATTTTAGGAATCACTCCATCAAAGCTCCTTCTGCTTCATAAAACATCCCAGACAATTACAAAACTTGCTGAATATGGAAATGTAATTTTAGTTGGCCGGGGTGCAAACATCATACTATCTCACATGAAACGCGCATTTCACATTAGGTTAGTAGCCCCTCTTAATTTCAGAATTGAAAATGCTATGAAACTATATAATGTTGATCGCAAGACCGCAACAGAGTTTATTAAAACAGAAGATGAATCCCGTAAACATTACATTTTAAAATATTTTCATAAGAGTATTGAAGACCCACATCTCTATCATGCAATAATTAATACAAATCTACTTGGTTTTAACGAAATTGCCGAAATGATCGGTCATTGCGTTATTAAGCGCTTTCCTCAATTTTTTAACCAGTCAAAAATTGAATTGCCTGGAATAGAGTAACGACCTATTTTTATGGGCAGAATTAATCCGCATCTATTTTCGATTAATTCTGCTCTTCTTTATAACAACAATTTGTAGCGGAGAAAAAAATGTTTACTAAAATCAAAATGGCTGTTTCGTTAATAGTAATTTTATTCATTTCAACAAATATTTATCCTCAACAAACAAAGCTTGAGAGAATTGATAGTTATATAAAGCAAGCGATGATAGATTGGAAAATGCCCGGCTTTGCTGTATCAATTGTTAAAAATGATACAGTAATTTTTTCTAAAGGCTATGGAGTTAGAGATATTAGAACTAACGAACCGGTTGATGAAAGCACAAACTTTATGATTGCGTCATGTTCAAAAGCATTTACCACTGCATCAATTGCACGATTGGTAGATCAGGGGAAATTGAAATGGGACGATCCTGTTACTAAATACTTGCCATACTTTCACATGTACGATCCATGGGTTACGAAGGAAATGACAATTAGAGATCTTGTAACACACAGAAGCGGACTCGCAACATTCAGCGGAGATATACTCTGGCTCGGCTCAACTTATGATAAAGACGAAGTTATAAGACGTGCGCAGTACCTTAAACCGACCTCAAGCTTCCGTTCCAGGTACGGTTACCAGAATATTATGTTCAGTGTTGCTGGAGAAGTTATTAAAGCTGTATCCGATACTAACTGGCATAGTTATGTAAAACACAATTTCTTTGAACCCCTTGGAATGACGAGAAGTAATACTTCTATAAAAGAAATGAAAGCATTAGGAAATAATGCATGGCCTCATAGATTGCTTAACGGAAATGTAGTAGCTCACAGTGATTATTATTCTATCGAAACAGTAGCTCCAGCGGGAGCAATTAATTCTAACGTTAAGGATATGGCTCAATGGATTCGATTGCAGTTAAACAAAGGCAAGTTTGGCGAAAGAAGAATTTTCAGCGAAAGACAATCGAATGAAATGTGGTCTAATAATATGTTCGTAGGCAACAACAACTATGGACTTGGGTGGTTCATTGCTTACAATAATGGAAAGCGGGTATTGAACCATGGCGGAGGAATGCCCGGTATGATTTCGGATGTTACAATTATTCCAGAAGAAAAACTTGGTCTGGTTATTCTTAGCAATTACGAAACCGGCATGGTCAATGCAATTAGAAATTATATTATGGATCTAATGATGAATGTTGAACCGAAAGATTATAATAAGATGATGCTTGATAATTGGTCCAGAAGAATGGAGAATTTTGAAAAAGAAAATAAGCGTAGAGAGGATGTAAGAGTTAAAAATACCAAGCCCTCTCTCCCGCTCGAAAAATATTGTGGTACTTACGAAGATAAAATGTACGGCAAAGCTGAAGTAAGTCTTAAAGAAGGAAAATTATTCATGGAATTTCTTCCCTCACCCACTTTCAGAGGGGAATTAAAACATTATCACTTCGATCAATTTTATATTGATTGGGAAGATGAATTTTTAACACGCGGCTGGATAAAATTCGATATGAACTTTAATGGAGAAATAAAACAATTTACTATTGAGGTTCCTAACTCACCCGATTTTATTTTTACCGAATTATTGTTTGAAAAGGTTAAATAAATCTTCAATAAATGCGGCACAACACAACCGGATAGATCGTCATAATGGTGTTAAATAAATACGGACATGAAATGAAGCGTTTTATTATACTCAAATGTTTATTTGTTCTAATAGTAATTACATATTCAACATCATTATTAGCGCAGCACAAGTTCTATGTTAACCTAAATGACCGGGCAGATGATCTCTTCAAAGTAACTCTCTTTCCAGAAAAACTAACCGGGAAAAATAAAATTTATCAGTTTGCTGCTACTGCACCGGGGACATATCAAATAATGGATATAGGAAGATACGTAAGAAGTTTTAAGGCATACGATAAATCGGGCTCGGAAATTCCAGTTTCCAGTATTTCTACAAATCAGTGGGAAATTTCCAGACCTCAATCTGTATATAAAATTGAATACTCTATTGCCGAAACATTCGATACACCTATGAATGAAAATCCGGTTTACCCTATGTGTGGCAGTTCCTTAGAAGAAGACCACGCATTAATTAACGGACAAACTGTGTTTGGTTATTTTCATGAAATGCAGAAATATCCCATCGAAATTAAACTCGAATACCCTGATAACTGGATAGTTGGAACTGCACTTGAAAAAAATAATAATGGATTTTATTATGCACCGGATTATGATTACGTAGTTGATTCTCCGATACTGATGGGCAATCTTACTAAAGCTTCTGCAAAAATTGAAAACACAGTTATAGATGTTTTTACATACTCCAAAAAAGGTTTGATCAAATCGGAAAGTATTTTAAACGGATTAGAAGACATCTTAAGTGCAACAAATCAATTTTTGAACGGCTTACCTGTTGAAAGATATGTATTCCTGTTTCATTTCGAAAATTTTTCTGCCGGCGCCTGGGAACATAATTACAGCTCTATTTATGTTATGAAAGAAGATGAATTAAATGAATGTTATATGACGGAGCTACGCTCAACCGCGGCACATGAATTTTTTCACATCGTAACTCCATTGCTAATTCATAGTGAACTGGTAGAAAATTTTAATTATGAAAAACCTATTATGTCAAAACATCTCTGGTTTTACGAGGGTGTAACTGAGTGGGCATCGGATATCCTTCAGCTTAGAGATTATATTATGTCTATAGATGATTATTTATTACAGGTAAGACAGAAGCTAAATGCTAACGATAATTTCGATCAATCACTTTCGCTTACAAAACTTGGTATTGAATCGACTGAAAGGCAGACCGAATATTTTAATATATATAACAAAGGATCTGTGGTTGCTACTCTTCTTGATATCCGGCTTTTGGAGTTATCAAAAGGAAAGAAAGGATTGAGAGAATTAATACTTGATTTAGCAAAAAAATACGGAGCTAAAAAATCTTTTTCTGAAGAAAACTTTTTTAACGAACTTGTTAAAATGACCTATCCTGAAATAGGGGACTTTCTTAATAAATATATTGATGGTTCTGAAAAACTTCCGGTTAAAGAATATTTTGCCAAGGTTGGAATTGACTACACTGAATTTGCCGGTGTTGATTCTTCGAGAATTGGGTTAGGATTTGGAATCGGGTTTAAGGATAACAAATTCATTGTTGTTAATGTTGATCCCGCTAATGCAGATAAACTTAAAACCGGAGATGTTTTATACAAATTTGAAGGTGAAGAAATTACAATGCAAAATGCTCAGCAGCTATTAACTCCTCTTGGAAAATTAAAAGTTGGCGATAGCTTTAAGATTTCTATTCTTAGAAACGGTGAAGAGCTTGAAGCAAGTATTACAATGCAACCCCGACAAATAAAACATGTTTTCAAATTGATGGAGAATCCTTCTAAAGAACAAAGTTTCTTAAGAGAAATGTGGACACAGAACCAGATGAATTATAAAGCTAATATGGAATAATGTAAAGTTTATTTAGAACACCATTTTTCGATAATTATTTTACACTTTATAAAGTAGTCCAAATAAATTAGATTGACATAGGATAATAAATTGTTAAGTGGTGTTCTATGAACAGAATAAAAAAGTTTTCTTTAATATTTCTACCTCTTTCTGCTTTAGTGATTTTTTCCTGTACATCGACATACGAATCAATCTACCCGACCCTAAACGACGGCAGATATGACAGCGAATTCCCATATAAAAGTTCTTCTAAACAGCTTGAAGAAATCAGCAATTCCATAAAGCTTATTAACTGTATTGCATTTTATAATAGCTATGTTTTTGATGAGAGCTCCTCGCTAACAATTAGAGACGTAAAAAGAATAGATATTGAAAAATCTGCCACAAAAGTTATATTCTACAATAACACTGCCTCTGGAACAGCCACTATTATTGGCGAGAATAATGGGAATGTTTTGCTTATTACTGTAGCACATATTGTAAATTTTCCGGATACAGTAATTTCTTATTATTCTAATCCCGATGGTACTCCATCTCAAAAGGTTCAGAGTGTTTCAATAAAAACCCGTCAATCAAATTACATCCCGGATCTGCCGGATGGCGGAGACCTTGATATAGTTCTGATGGACAAATCACTTGACATTTGTTTATTAGGTAAAAAATTTGATCCAAGTGCTACATCGCGGCTTTCTGTATTCAATTATCTATGGGGAATTTCATCTGAACTGGAATGGGGTACATTCATTTATGTTTTCGGTTACCCTATGAATTACAAAATGATTTCTAAAGGAATTGTCAGCAGTCCGGGAAGAGAAAAAAATACATTTCTAATTGATGCGGTATTTAATCGCGGATCGAGCGGAGGAATTGTTCTTGCAATTAGAGATGGTATTCCAAACTTTGAATTAGTAGGATTAGTTAAATCGGTTCCGGCAGATTTTCAATATGTTGTTCACCCTCTCTCAAAAACTCAGGAGCTTGAATATAATCCCATGATTCCATATAAAGGTGACTTGTTTGTTCAAAAAGAACAGATTATGAGAACCGGAATAACCAAAGTAATTGGTATTGAAGCTGTTGCTGAGTTTATTAAACTGAACAGATCTTTTTTATTGAATAAAGGATTCTATGTTAATAACGTCTTTTAATTTTTTTGATTATTTACCTCATTACCCTTCCATAACTTCTTTTACTTCCCCTTTAGCAACCTTAACTATTATATCGCCGAAAAGATCCATCTCCGAAGTTAACGTATAAACATTTGGTGTAATTCTAATTCCTTTGAACTCGGGATGAACAATTGGAACAACATAAATTCTATGCTTGCTAAGCAGATAATCTACAAGCTTAGAAACATCAACACCATCAATGTAAAAATTTACGAGACCGCACCAGTTTGATGTGTCTTCAATGTTAACTCTGAACTTTACATTCTTAAATCCTTTTACTCTGTTAATCCATCTTGAATGCAAGTACCGGAACCTTTCGGATTTTCTTTCAATACCGATAGCTTCATTAAAAGCAAGAGCTTCTGCAACAGCATTATGTGTTGCTGCCGGATGTGTTCCTATTTCTTCAAACTTTCTGATATTCTCATCCATTTCTTTGGGCGCAGCCATTAACGGCCAGATTGTTTTTATTAAATCTTTCTTTACATAAAGCATTCCCGTACCTACGGGTGCATACGTCCATTTGTGAAGTGACGAACCAAAAAAGTCAACGTCAAGGTCAGAAAGTTTATACGGAATATGATTAAATGAGTGTGCAGCATCGCATATTACAGGAATTCCGTATTCATGAGCTAATTTACTAACCTGTATTACCGGTAATATTTGTCCCGTTAAGAAACAAATATGACTAACAAGAATTGCTTTTGTTTTGGATGTAATTCCTTTGCGAAATGCATTAACATAATCGTCTTTATTCATAAGTGGTGTTGGATAAGGAACCTGAACAAGTTTAATTCCCCATCTTCTTTCGAGTTGGGTATATGTTGTAATCATTCTTGGATAATCCTGAGTAGTAGTAAGAACTTCATCGCCTTCTTTTAGGTTCATTCCCTGTTGAACTATTTGCAACGATTCACTTGCATTACGTGTAATAGCAACTTCTTCTTTATCACATCCGAATAAGATCGCAAGCTTTTCGCGTACCGTTTCAATTTGTGGTTCAACATGCCGCCACATAAAGTAAGCCGGTGCCTGATTGGAGTAATCGATATATCGTTTGAATGCATCAATTACAACTTTAGGTGCAGGAGAAACACCGCCGTTATTTAGATTGATTAATGTTCTGTCAACATCAAAAGCTGATTGTATCCGTCCCCAGAAAGCATCATCGGAGGCGAGTTCCTTTGCGGATTTATCAACAGCTAATTGTTCAACTGCTTCCGCAACTCTTGCAATTGCATCGGTTTTAAGAACTACAAATGCAGCACCCGTAGTTAATAAAAACTTGTTTAGAAATTCTCTGCGTGACGACATGGTAAGCCCCTTTGAATTTTGGCTTCAAATTTTGAAATAATTTCCTCAAAAGCAATCATAATTTCTTAATATATTTTTAATGGGAATGAGCTAAAAACTATTAGAAATAGTTGGCTTTGTTTATTACTTTAGCATAAGATTTTTTATATCCGACAAGAGATTAGTGAATTTCGATTTGGACCGATTTAATAATTAATAGAGGGGATATTAATTTGGCAGAAGAGATTAAAAAAGAACTATCGAGCAGAAAAACGATTGCGCTTGTAGCTCACGATAACAAGAAAAAAGATTTAATTGAATGGGCTAAGTATAACCGGGATTCACTTGCAAATCATACTATTCTTGCAACAGGAACTACGGGCACATTACTAGAGAAAACACTCAACATTAAAATTGAGAAACTGCAGAGCGGACCATTAGGGGGCGATCAGCAAATCGGTGCTATGATTTCCCAGAGTGAAATAGACCTTTTAATTTTCTTCTGGGATCCACTCGAAGCTCAACCGCACGATCCCGATGTTAAAGCGCTATTAAGAATTGCTGTAGTATGGAATATTCCTATTGCATGTAACCGGGCTTCGGCAGATTTTATTTTTTCTTCTCCATTAATGACAAGCGAATATACTCGCCTTGTTCCCGACTACGAGAATTACAGAAAAAGAAGAATTGATACAGGAGAAAATTCAAATGAATAGACCAGATAAAACAGAATACGCAGAATACTATCACAAATATGTATCAGAAGTTCCCGAAGGAAATATTACTGATATACTCGAAGATCAATTAAACTCTTCCGTTGAATTTCTCTCCGGAATTTCTGAGGATAAATCGATTTATAGATATCATCCCGGCAAATGGAGCATTCGCGAAGTTTTGGGACATATCATCGACTCTGAACGAGTATTTGCTTACCGCGCGTTACGGTTTTCGAGAGGAGACCAAAAACCATTACAGGGATTTGACGAGAATCTTTATATAAACAATTCCAATTATAATATGATGGGCATTCAATTTTTGATCGAAGAATTTTTTCATCTTCGTAAATCCACTGTAGCTCTATTCCGTTCATTGAAAAATGAAATGTGGCTTAACAAAGGGAATGCTTCCGGCTATGATGTAACTGTAAGAGGATTAGCATACATAATCGCCGGTCATACAGAACATCATTTACGAATTATAAAGGAGAGGTATTTATAAATGTCACTTTTTGTACTTGCATATCCAACCATTGAAAAGAAAGACTTCAACTGGATTCAATCAATCCGTAAAGATCACGACGAGCGTTATTACAAAATAGTAAACCCTCATTTTACAATTGTCTTTCCTGTAAACAATTGCGAGTATAATCAGTTGTCTGAGCACGTTAAAAAAGTAACCAGAAAATTCGGAACATTTTTCTTTGTTTTGAGATGTGCCCAGATTGTAAAAGATTCTTTCAGTGATTATACGGATGTTTTTCTGATTCCAGAGGAAGGATACCGGCTATTTGTAAAACTTCATGATGCGCTTTATACAGGAATGTTAGAGAAAGAATTGCGGCTCGATATTCCCTTTATTCCCCACTTAGGTATAGCAAATAGTCTCGACCCGCTTAAATGTAAAGAACTTGCCGATAAACTGAACAGTAAAAACATCGAAATAGTTGGCGCCATTAATAAACTTGATATTGTTTCTTACGAAGAGAATACTGTAAAATCTCTCGGCTCAATAGTTCTGCAATAAACTTTTAAAAATATAAAACCTATTTAACGGCAATACGACTAATGAATAAGAGTTTATAAAATAATTTATGAATAAGATTAAGTACATAGTTAGTAATATAAGTTTTGAAGCCGTCCTGTGGACAATAGCACTTCTGTATTTGTTTTTTATTAATCCTTATGAAGTTCAGAAATTTACATTGTGTCCCTTCCACAATATGGGTATTGAATATTGTCCCGGCTGTGGACTCGGAAGGTCGATATCATTTTTATACCACGGAGATTTTATACATTCATTAAAAACACATCCGCTCGGCATAGCTGCTTTTATTCTGATTTTACTTAGAATAATTCAATTAACAAAACAAACCATAAAAAAAATTCATTCAAAAAAGAGAGGTGATTCATGGCAAACGTCTATGAATTAATGCCCGAAATAATGGGTGAAGAACAAATGTATATCTCAAGTTTAATCAAGAACCTTGATGATCAGAAAGCCCAGCAGTTTGCAAACATTTACCGCTCACGAAGACGGGATCCAATGATGATTCTTCTCGTTACTCTTGTTGGATTTTTGGGAATTGCCGGGATTCAAAGATTTTTAACCGATCAAATAGGACTTGGAATTTTATATGTACTGACCGGAGGTATTTGTTTAATTGGAACTATAATTGACCTGGTTAATTACAAAAGAATCGCATTTGAATATAATCAGAAGCAAGCAGCTCAAATTATAATGATGATTAAGTAGAATAGAATTAATTACTTTGTTCGCTTAGAAAATTATCATTATGTTTAAGCCGGTAGGCAATCGGATTGTTTTTTAGTTGTCTCGTTTTATTTAATTATTACAATTTCATAGGAGTCTTTTAAATGGCAGAACGTGAAAGCGGAACCGTAAAATGGTTTAATGCTGCAAAAGGTTTCGGTTTTATCGAACGCACGCAAGGCGGAGACGTATTTGTTCACTTTTCTTCTATCAAATCCGAAGGTTTCAAAAGTCTTGAAAAAGGTCAGAAGGTTGAGTTCACGGTTGGTGAAGGACCAAAGGGACCGCAAGCTCAAGACGTCACCTTAGTGAAATAAAAAAGTAATTATTAACCACGTGCAAACCCCCGAATTACGGGGGTTTATTTTTTTCTAATAAGTCTTCTAAATTCTAATTTGATTTTGAACTTAGAATACAATCCTGCTGTTATGACATTTATAAAAAATATATTTTAACAGTGAATACCAAATACACATATTTTCCTATTCTTATTTTCAGTAAAACTGAAAACAATCCCCTTTCTTTTAGCAACCCTTGTTGTTGTTGCTTCTAATTTTTACTCTATCTAATTCAATTTATACAAAAAATTTTATCAGGATAAATTAATATGGAAACAACCCATAGTTTAGATTCATTCATTACCGAGTTGCAAAGTAAAAGAGAGTTACATTCTTGCACAATTTCTCTAAAAAATAATACTATTAACTTTATTAATAGTCAGATTAGTTTGCTTTTTCCGCACTTTGCAGAAAAAATAGATAATAAAAGTGTTCCTCAAGAAATCGATTCTATAAAGAATCAGTTGATAAAATTAATTAATTCACTAAACGGATCGGCTAAAATGGATGCTGAAAGAGTGACTCAGAATTACATCGAAAAGTTACCCGAAATTCATAATAAATTATGGATGGACGCTAATGCAATTTTTGAGGGTGATCCGGCAGCAGAAAGTATAGATGAGGTAATACTTGCATACCCCGGCTTTATGGCAATTCTGATATACAGATTAGCGCACGAACTATACCAGCTTAAAGTGCCAATAATACCGAGAATAATGTCCGAACATGCACATCAAATAACCGGCGTTGATATTCATCCCGGAGCAACAATCGGTTCCCCTTTCTTCATTGATCATGGAACAGGTATCGTAATAGGTGAAACAACTGTAATTGGCAATAATGTAAAAATATATCAGGGAGTAACTCTTGGTGCGTTAAGTGTTAAAAAGGAATTATCACATGTAAAGAGACACCCTACTATAGAAGACGATGTAATAATTTATGCTCAATCTGTTATTCTTGGAGGCAACACGGTAATTGGAAAGAGCAGTGTAATTGGAGGTAACTCATGGATTGTTCAAAGTATTCCTCCCAATTCAGTTGTGAATAATAAAAACGAAGTGCGAATAAAAACAAACAAAGATTTTGAAGAACCAATTAACTTTATTATTTGAAAGGATACGTTATGAAAGCAAATAACATACTTGAAACAATCGGCAACACCCCACATGTTAGAATAAACCGCATCTTTGGTGATAAACACGAAATATGGATAAAGCTCGAACGTGCAAATCCGGGTGCAAGTATAAAAGATAGAATTGCATTATCAATGATTGAAGAGGCGGAGAAAAAAGGAATACTTAAACCTGATAGTATAATTGTTGAACCGACTTCGGGCAATACAGGTATTGGATTAGCAATGGTAGCCGCAGTTAAAGGTTATCAGCTAATTTTAGTAATGCCGGAATCAATGTCGGTTGAAAGAAGAAAAGTAATGTCTGCATTCGGAGCTAAATTTGAACTAACACCACGTGAATTAGGAATGAGAGGTGCTATTGAAAAAGCAAAAGAAATAGCTTCACAGAATTCTAAAGCATGGATACCTCAGCAATTTGAAAACGAAGCTAATGTTAAGATACATATTAATACCACTGCTAAAGAAATATTAAATGATTTTCCGGAAGGCATTGATTATTTGATCACAGGTGTTGGAACAGGAGGACATATAACAGGAGTTTCAAAAGTATTTAAGGAAAAATTTCCTCAGCTTAAGACATTTGCAGTTGAACCTGAGTTATCGCCAGTATTATCTGGTGGAAGCCCCGGTCCGCATCCCATTCAAGGGATTGGAGCGGGTTTTGTTCCCAAAATACTCGATACATCAATTCTCGACGGGATAATTACAGTATCGAAAGAGGAAGCATTTGAATTTGCACAGCGAGCTGCCCGTGAAGAAGGAATTTTTATGGGAATATCTTCCGGCGCTTCTCTTGCTGCAGTATCGAAAAAATTAAAAGAAATTCCTGAAGGAAAAAAGATTCTTACATTTAATTACGATACCGGTGAAAGATATTTATCAATAGAAGGATTGTATTAATCTTTAGGAGAGATTTACTCCCATTCTTCAATTTGAATGGGAGTAATAATTATTCTTTATAAAGTAAACCAAGTTTTTTATTAATTAATTTCCATGCTAATTCAACATGTCTTTCTTCCATTCGCAAACCCGAGATTACTAATCTGATTGTAAACTTACCTCTTAGTTTTGTATGAACGAGAAACACCTTACCTGTTTCGTTTATGGAATTAAGTAATTTCTCGTTAAGAGCATTAAGCTCGTCTTCACTCAGATTATCATTTGGTTTTGCACGAAAACAAATTGTACCAAAGTAAACTGGAGCTAATCTTTCGAATTTGGGATTTTCATCAACCCAGGTAGCAAAAAGTTTTGCCAATCTTAAATGCTCTCTTAATCTCTGTTGTAATCCTTCCACACCAAAGTACCTTAGAACAAACCAGAATTTAAGTGAGCGGAATCTTCTGCCAAGCTGTATTCCATAATCCATATAATTGATTACTGATTCCTCTGTTGTCTTTAAATATTCCGGAACAAGACTGAATGCTCTCTTCATAATATCAGGTTTAGATGTGTAAAGAATACTAAAGTCAACCGGAACAAAAAGCCATTTATGAGGATTGATTACTATTGAATCTGCTCTTTCCATTCCGTTAAAATAATTTTTCATTTCCGGAAGTATTGCTGTTACTCCTGCATACGCACTATCAACGTGAAGCCAGATCTTTTCCTTTTCACAAATATTCGCAATTGAATCAACAGGGTCTACGGCTGTAGAAGATGTTGTTCCAATCGTTGCAACAACACAAAACGGTCGATACCCTTTTTCTTTGTCTTCATTAATAGCATCTACTAATTTATCCGGAATCATTGCAAAGTTTTCATCAGTTGCAATTTTTCTAATTCCGTTTAGCCCGATACCAAGCGTTAAGGCAGCTTTTTCAATTGATGAGTGTGTCTGTTCTGTGCAATATAAAATCAATCTTGGTAAACCGCTCATTCCATTTGTTCTAACATCCAGACCCGTGTATTCACGCGCAGCAGCTATTGCATGCATTGTACTGACCGATGCTGTATCATAGACAATACCAAAGTAATTTGAAGGCAAGCCGATCATTTCGCGGAACCAATTAAGAACGGTTTCTTCCAGTTCAGTTCCGGAAGGATTCGATTTCCATACCATTCCGTTTGCATTGAATGCCGCTGAAAGCAGCTCTCCAAGAATTCCCGGTCCGCTCGATGTTGAATTGAAATATGCCATAAAGTTCGGATGATTCCAGTGAGTTACACCGGGTAAAATAATTTTATTAAGGTCGTCAATCATTTTTTCGAACTCTTCACCATTCAAAGGAGCTTTGCCGGGTAATTGGGATTTTACTTCGCCGGGTTTTATTTGTGCAAGCACGGGATACTTTTCGATGTTATCGAAGTAATCTGCAACCCAGTCGATTAATTGGTAACCGTATTTTTTAAATTCCTCAGAAGACATATCGAGTGAATTCCTGCTCATGCTCTTGCTCTTAATCTTGCCCATGCTTCTACTCTCTAAAATTTTATTTGACTTAACCATTCACAAATAATTTTTGTTAGCTTAATTCTGCTATCTGAAAACGAATGACCGGTCTCTAAAATATGTTCATGAAAATTTAGTGCTCCTGCCATTTTTAACGCACCTACCAAAGGTTTATGATGAATATCAATAGGTGCAATCGTATCATGTTTTGCTGCTATTATAAGCCAATTTTTGTTTTTCAAAGTCTCAAGATGATTTAGCAGATTCCATTCTTTTTTATTAGTGATCATTTCGTTCAGTAATGTTATTGCCGACTCACATCTAACAAATTCCATTGCCGGTTGCATCGTATCTGCACTAAACTGGATCAACTCGTTATTTCCTTCAATGAATTCTCCGAATAGTCCGGAATTAAAACCGGCTAATGATGCCACGTTTTTAATTTCCTCGTATTTAATAGAAGTATATACCGCTGAAAATCCTCCCATGCTATGACCGATTAAAATAATTTTGCTTCTGTCAACTTTATAATTTTCTTCTGCAGATTTACTTTTTAAAAATTTAATTGCATTATCAGTATCTTCAACAAGGTTTGTCCATCTGTACTCACCTTCACTCCCCCAGCATCCGCGGTAATGAAAAACCATAACATTAAAACCCATTCTTCGTATAGCGTGAGCAATGTCAAAATTTACTTCGTTGCCCGGGAAACCATGAAGTAATAGAATTGTTGGATGTAGTCCTTCACCGGATGCAAAAAAGAAAGTACCGAGTAATCTGCATCCATTACTTGTAAATGAAACAGGCTGCATTGATGCCGGAAAGTTGGGGTCGTTCGGCGCGTCCTGTGTTACTGGATCGAAATTCATTTTGACCTTCTAAAATTTTCTAACAAAAATAAGAATAAAACACTTTAACAGTTAGTATTCTACTTTATTTTCTATTCGCATCTCCATTTCTTATCTTTGCACATTATTTTCAAACAAAACAGAGAAATATGCGCTTTACTAAAAATTTCATCCCGACTCTTAAAGAAGTACCGGCAGATGCTATTATTCCAAGCCACATTTTAATGATACGCGCCGGAATGGTTAGAATGCTTTCCGCCGGAATTTATTCCTTTCTTCCCCTTGGTTATAATGTAGTAAGAAAAATTTCTGATATAATCCGAGAAGAGATGAATGCAATAGGCGGACAGGAATTCCATTTTCCGGGATTAAATCCAAAAGAGATCTGGGATGCAACAGGAAGAGTTGAAGCATTCGGCGATATTTTATTCCATGTTAAAAACCGCGAGTACGTTCTTGCACCTACGCATGAAGAGATTGTTGCATTCCATGCAAAAGGTGCTGTTACTTCTTATAAAGATCTTCCTCAAATCTGGTATCAGATACAAACTAAATTCCGTAATGAACCAAGGCCAAGAAGCGGTGTGATACGAGGAAGACAATTTTTAATGAAAGATGCCTACACACTCGATAAAGATTTTGAAGGTCTTGATGTTGGTTATGCAAAACATGATATGGCTTATAGAAAAATTTTTGACAGATGCGGACTGAAGTATTTCGTAGTAGGTGCTTCTTCCGGTGCGATGGGTGGAAGCAAATCCGAAGAGTTTATGGTTAAGAGCGATGCCGGCGAAGATACAATTGCTTATTGCGAAAAGTGCGGTTACGCTGCTAATGTTGAAGTCGCTCAATCAGTTGCCAAATCTGCACCACGCCATTCAGAAAGTAAATCGTATTATGAAATTTCAACACCAAATGTAAAATCTATTGATGAGCTTTGTGCGTTCTTGAAGATTGACGAACACGAAACAGCTAAATCAAGAGTTTATATACACGAAGGAAAACCTGTTCTGATTCTTATGCTTGGTAATGATGAAGTGAATGAAACTAAACTTGGTTCCTTGCTTGGCGGAAATGTCCGTCCTGCACATCCAGAGGAATTAAAAGAGATTTCAGGTGCAGATGCAGGTTCAATCGGACCAATAGGATTCAAACACAGAATAATCGCGGATAATCTTTTAAAGGATGCCAACAATCTTTACAGTGGCGCCAATAAAAACGATTATCACATCGGCGGAATTGACCTTAAACGTGATGTTCCTAATATTGAGTATGCCGACCTTCGTATTGTAGAAAATGGTGAGGCATGCATAAGATGCGGTTCAACACTCGAAGTATTTAAAGCAATTGAACTTGGACATATCTTTAAACTCGGCACTAAATATTCCGAAGCACTTGGTGTAAATTATCTTGACGAAAACGGTAAAGAACATCCTATTGTTATGGGAAGTTACGGAATAGGAGTGGAAAGAATTTTTGCATGTTACATCGAACAAAATTATGATGATAAAGGAATAATCTGGAAGAAACCTCTCGCTCCATTTGATATTCACCTTATCGGATTAAACATGAAAAATGCTCTGGTTGCCGATACTTCCAATAAACTTTATGAAGACTTGCAGAAGGAAGGATTTGAAGTGCTTTTTGATGACAGAAACGATGTAAGTGCGGGTGTTAAGTTTAATGATGCAGATCTTCTTGGCATGCCGATACAAGTTATTGCTGGTGAGAAGAATTTGAAAGATGGAAAAGTTGAAGTGAAGATCCGCGCCACAAATGACAAAAGTATCGTTGAACTATCGGGATTAGTAAGTAAACTGAAAGATCTAATATAAATTTTACCCTAAGAACAAGGGAAATTTTCGATGCCGATTTCAATCTCCTTGTACATAACGAATACTCTGTGTGTCAGTCCTTTATGACATCAAAACTTTTCATAGTTTCAACTCCTATTGGTAATTACGATGATATTACTCTACGTGCTATTAATATTCTGAAAGAAGTTGATTTTATTATCTGCGAAGAATTTAAAGAAGCACGACGGTTACTATCTCATTTCAAAATTGAAAAAGAATTAATCTCCCTGAACGAACACAACGAAGATGAAGCGAGTGAGGAAATTCTAAAGAAGCTTAAAGAAAATAAATCGGCAGCATTAATTTCAGATTGCGGAACACCGCTTTTTTCGGATCCGGGGACAAAACTTATTCAACTCTGCATAGGAAATAATATTGAAGTAACACCTGTACCCGGTGCAAGTTCAATAATGGCTGCATTGGTCGGTTCAGGATTTCCGCTTGATAAGTTTTATTACGCCGGTTGGCTCTCCCCTAAATCAGATAATCGTAAAAAGGAATTACTAAGATTAAAAAGTATTAAAGAAATTATTGTCCTGATGGAAACACCTTACCGACTTAAAGCAATTCTAACAGATATTGTTAAAGTATTCAGAAGTAATACCAGATTAGTAGTTGGATTCGATCTGACATTGCCAACAGAAAAATTCTTGCGTGGAACTTCTGCCGATATTCTAAAAATTGTTGAAGCAAAAAATCTTAAAGGCGAGTTTGTTCTTATTTTAGATAACAGATAAAGGTCTTTCCAATGAAGCGCAACATGCTCAACTGGCTTGATGAATTAAAATCTACTTCCCATAAAAAACCTTTACCCGTACTTTCATTTCCTGCAATTCAACTTATCAATGTTACTGTAAACGATATTGTTAAGAAGGGTGAAATCCAGGCTCTCTGTATGAAAGCAATTTCTGATAGATACAATACGGCTGCATCGGTCAGTAACATGGATCTTTCAGTAGAAGCAGAAGCATTCGGTTCGCAAATATTGTTTTCGGATGATGAAGTCCCGACAGTGACGGGTTCGATTGTAAATACAGAAGATGAGGTTGATGCTCTTCAAATTCCAAAAGTCGGATCTACACGCACGGGTGAATATATTAAGGCAATTGAGATAGCTTCGATGCAAATTACAGATCGACCTGTAATTGCAGGTGTTATCGGTCCCTTCTCGCTTAGTGGTCGTCTTGCAGAGATTACAGAATTTATGATGAAAACAATTACCGAACCCGATACCGCACATAAAATATTATCGAAAGCAACATACTTTTTAATCGAGTACATTCTTGCATTTAAAGAAGCCGGTGCAAATGGAATAATGATGGCAGAGCCGGCTGCCGGACTTTTATCACCAGAATTGTGTTCTGAGTTTTCCAGTGCTTACATAAAGAGAATTATCGAAACAGTTGAAGATGAAAACTTTTTAGTGATCTATCACAATTGCGGCAATACAGTTCCGCTTGTAAACGAAATCTTGTCCACCGGCGCAAAAGCAATTCATCTTGGTAACGCAATCAATCTGGAAGAAGTAATCGAAAAATATCCAGTGGAAAAAATCATATTGGGTAATTTAGATCCATCGGGAGTCTTCTTAAATGGTAATCCTGAATCAGTATCAACCGCTACAAGACAATTATTAGATATTCTTGGTAATTATCCTAACTGGATAATTTCATCGGGTTGCGATATACCACCAATGACACCAATAGAAAACATCGACAGTTTTTTTGAAACCGTTAAAGAATTTTATAAATAAACATAAATTAGACATGCGTTCAGTAAAATTTAGAACTTCAACTGCGTATTTATTCTTCTTGCTTTACCTATTTATAAATATTCTTTATAATGCTCAACCTAAGAATGAGGGGACTCTTCGAAAACCCGAACTGGTGGAATTAATAAAACTCGATTCAACTTTTCATCTAGATATTCGGTATGCAACAGAAAATAATTTTACCGATAAACCTGTTTATACACAAGCACGGGCATTTCTTCAAAAATCGGCAGCTGAAGCTCTGATTAGAGTAAATAAAAAATTAAAAGTGCACGGGTTCGGTTTATTAATTTTTGATGGTTACCGTCCGTGGTCTGTTACTAAACTTTTCTGGGATACCGCTACGGAAGAAGAGAGAGAAATTGGTTTTGTTGCAAATCCTGCAAAAGGTTCGCGACATAACAGAGGTTGTGCCGTTGATCTTTCTCTTTACGATCTTACCACTGGAAAGAAAGTAAAAATGCCAAGTAATTATGATGAATTTAACGAGAAGGCATTTTACAATTACGATGGAGGAGATGCAGAAGCGAGGAGGCTAAGAGATTTATTAATCAATACAATGGAGTCTGAGGGTTTTAAAGTTCTTGAAACCGAATGGTGGCACTTCGATTATAAAGATTGGCAACTATATCCAATACTGGATTTAAAATTTGAAGAGTTGTGAAAGGAGAAGTATAGGATGAAACTACAAAGAACTATTATTTTATTCTTTCTCTGTTTAACCACAACATTCCCACAACAGAATAAAGTATCAGTTTTTAGGTCCGGGTTAGAAGGTTATAACACTTTTAGAATTCCAGCAATAATTAAATCACCCAATGGCGACATACTTGCTTTTTGCGAAGGAAGATTAAAGAGTTCGGCTGATTTCGGAGATATTAATATAATTATGAAACGAAGTACCGATAATGGAAATACCTGGTCTTCGCTTCAAACAATTGTAGATTACGATTCTCTTCAAGCCGGAAATTCAGCTCCTGTAGTAGATTTAACAGATCCAGATTACCCTAACGGAAGAATTTTTCTTTTTTACAATACCGGCAATAATCACGAGAACGAAATCCGTAAAGGTAATGGTCTTCGCGAAGCCTGGTATAAAACATCTACAGATAACGGATTAACATGGTCCGATCCGGTAAACATTACAAAG
>CAZEBL010000010.1:19288-27079 GCA_964510325.1 uncultured Melioribacter sp.
AGATGGTTCACCGTCCCAAACAACCGAACATTAATTCCGAATATAATTTTGAAGAAGATTGGCGGACAATTGCAAATACTCCGGGTCACGCAATGCAATTTACGACGGGTCGGTTTAAGGGAAGAATCTACATTGCTGCCAATCATTCCGAAGGTGAACCAAAAGAAAATTTTAGGGATTACTTTGCACATGGTTATTATTCGGATGACCATGGAAAAACATTCCGATTAAGTGAAAATGTAATGATACCGGGTTCAAATGAATCGACTGCAGCACAACTTTCTGATGGATCATTAATGCTTAACAGCAGAAATCAAAGTGGTGATATCAGAAACAGAATTGTTTCAATCAGTCTTGATGGAGGCACTTCATGGGATACTACTTACTTCGATTACAACTTACCCGACCCGGTTTGCCAGGGTTCCCTTTTATCATTCGAATTTAGTGATGGTAAAAATATACTTGCGTTCAGCAACCCCGCTGATACCATTAGAAGGCACAAGCTTACACTTAGATTAAGTTATAACGATGGAATATCCTGGTTCAAAAATATTTTAATTGATGAAGACTTGGAAAATTTCAAAAGCGATTTTACTGCATACTCGGATATTGTATTTATTCATAATTCAGAAATTGGTATTTTATATGAGAGGAATAACTATTCAGAAATTGTTTTTACAAAAGTAAAAGTAAATTAGGGAATTGTTCTTCAATTTATTCGATTAAGATAAATCTATGAAAAGGAGGACCAAAAAATAAAATCAAAGAGATTTATCACATTTAATTATTGCCTCTTATGTTTATCTCTTACACTAATAATTTTTACGGCTTGCGAAGAGAGACAAAGCACAGAGAACTTACCGCTTGAATTTGGAATCTATCTGACTCGAAACGAAATCCCGCCGCAAATTCTCGAAAT
Organism: uncultured Melioribacter sp.; assembly: GCA_964510325.1. Lineage (GTDB taxonomy): Bacteria > Bacteroidota > Ignavibacteria > Ignavibacteriales > Melioribacteraceae > DSXH01. The sequence goes on from CAZEBL010000010.1 coordinate 20,208, forward strand.
ACAATCTCACATCGAACCAGCAGATAAACCGTTACTTACTACCGAGGATATTGTAAGTTATACGTGGTCGAATCATGAAATCCGTTTAACTGAAAAAGGAAAAAGTGTTCTTGATACATTAAAGTTTTCGGTTTATGGCAGGTCATTCGTTGTATGTGTTAACAAAGTTGTAAAATATCACGGCGCATTCTGGACGTGGATTTCATCGGTTTCTTTTACAGGACCAACTATAATATTGCCAAGATCCGTACCCGATTTAATTAGAATTACAAGAAACTATCCTCCTTCTTTAGAAAATAGTCAACCGGATGTAAGAGAGAACAATGATATCAAAAAAGCACTACAATTAGCCGGTAAGCTTTTATAGCTTAATTTTATCCGGCTGGTAATTGCTGGCTATTTCGGCTTAAAATGGTCAAAATTAATTCCTCGTTTAGCTCTCTTGAATTCAAACCCAAATTTTAATAATCTTGCAATAGAACTATCTGATTAATATTCAGGTTTATAGATATAAACAAAGGAGAAAACAATGTTAATTGTTCAGGATGTGGACTTAACCCCTAATCCCCAGGCATTAAAATTTATTCTGAATGAAAAATTATTAAATAGAGAAACCCGTCAGTTTAATAGTAAGGAAGCAGCTCAAAAAGACCCGCTTGCTAAAGGGATATTCGATATTGAAGGTGTTGTATCGGTCTTTTATATGGATAAATTTATTACGATTGAAAAAGAACCAAAAGTACAATGGGGACAGATTCAAAGACCATTTGTTGAGTTTGTAAAGAACTTTGATAAAGCTTTAATTCCACCTGAACAGGAAATTGTAGTAACCCGTGAAGAAGAAACAGAATTGTTAAAGAAAATTAATGAGATTCTTGATCAGCGTGTTCGGCCGGCTCTTGCCGGTGATGGCGGCGGATTGGAAGTAACGGGTCTAAGTGGTTTAACACTTAAGATTCGCTATCAGGGTGCTTGCGGAAGCTGTCCAAGTTCTATCCGCGGAACACTTGTGGCAATTGAAAATCTTCTAAGAAGAGAAGTAAATCCTTCAATAGAAGTTATACCTGATTAATAAGTAAAAACATTTTTTTATATAAGGCTGGATAGAACCAGCCTTTTTATTATTCAAAATTCTCAACTTCGTCATCATAAACATGTTCATGAAATATCTTTTCAAGTTCTTCTTCAAAGAAAAATTTTTCTTCTCCAAATGCAGGTTTAAGATCATCGAGCCATTTTGCATTTTCATCATATTCGGCAAAGAACGGTCTAGCAATCCAATCGGGATCCCTTCCCTGTAGAAATCTCATTACAATTACATTTTCATCTTTTACTTTACTTACACCAAGCACCTGGATTTTACCGGGAGTTGAACTCATACTAGGACCACGAACAGTTCTGCAGACACCACTCACTTTTTGATAAGCTTCTCTAAATATTTTCCAAGCTTCAACTAATGAAACGGCAAAGAAGTGCTGTGCACCGGTATCTCTTGCAACAAACATGTAATATGGAATACAATTATTATTTACCTGTTTACGCCACATTTCCGCCCAGATTTCGGGCGAATCATTGATATGTTTTAATACCGGAGATTGCGTTCTAATCTGTGCACCGGTAGCTCTTATTCTTCGTATAGCATCCTGGGCTGCCGGAGTAGATAATTCAACCGGGTGATTGAAGTGCGCCATGATTGCAAGGTTTTTTCCGGTACTTACAATTTTTTCAAATAATCTTAGCAAGTCATCCGAATCATCATCGGTTAAAAATCTGTAAGGCCAGTAACCAATTGCTTTAGTGCCGATCCGGATTGTTTGAATGTTATAAAGAGCATCATCCAGTAATGGTTCAATATATGCTGAGAGAATTTTAGTTTTCATTATCATCGGATCTCCGCCGGTAAAAAGAATATCTGTTACTTCCCTGTTTTGCATTAAATAACGGGATAATAAATCAACTTCCTTCATTGAAAATTTTATTTCATTCATTCCAACAAACTGCGGCCATCGGAAACAAAAAGTACAATATGCATGGCATGTTTGTCCCTGACTCGGGAAAAACAGAACGGTTTCTCTATACTTATGCTGAACGCCGGGTAAATCAATTCCATCAATTTGAGGGACATTATGAACTTGTCCGGCGGGATGCGGATTTAATTCCATTCTTATCTTATAAATTTCTTCAAGTAATTTTTCACGTGTTACATTTTTTTCAATTAATTCATCAACTTTATTATAATGAGATCCCAGTAGCATATCTTTACGAGGAAATGTTAGCGTATAAATCGGGTCGTTTGGAACATTGTCCCAATTAATCAAATTATCAACCACATAATTATTTGTCTTAAACGGCAATACATTACCGACTACTTCAATAGCTTTTTTATCGCTCTGAGAAAATTTTTTCATTTGAGGAATTTCTAAAAAGTTTCGTAGTGTGTAACTTTTATAAAAGTTATTAATCATAATTCCTCCTTTTTAATTAATGTGTGCAAAATATTTTGAATACAGGGACTCTGGATAAAGAAATACTGTTAGAGCACTTACGATTTGAAAAGAATGAGTCGTTATCTGAGATTTATTATTTACAAGATAAAATTTCTGATGTGAATGTCAAGTTCAGGAAAAATTTTTCCGGCGAGAATAAAAAAACCACCTTAATCCGGTGGTCTTTTTTTTACTTAATTGTGGTTACCTTGCTAACATCGTCCAATTTCACAAATTTTTCCTGAAATTTATAAGAGCCATCAGCTGTTTTAACGGTTTTAATAACCTTAACATTAATATGTGAGGAACCATGCTTCTTTTTTGCTTTATCTGCAAAAGATTGTTGTTTTGCCATTTACTAAACTCCTTAATTTTCGGGGCTAAATGTAAAAAAAATCTGTCTTAAATAAAAACTGTTCCGGAATTGAATTATCATAAAATCTAGATCAAATCTGCATAAATTCCACTAACAAGTTGTGTTAAATCGTTGGGTGAAAGGATGATCTGCATTCCACGTAAACCTGCACTTACAGAAATATTATCAAACATTTCCGCAGAAGTATCAATAAAAGTCGGGTAAAGCTTTTTCATTCCTATTGGAGAGCACCCACCTCTTATGTAACCGGTCAAGGGCTGTATTTCCGCTACTTTAATCATTTCTATTCTTTTACATCCGGAAGCAAAAGCAGCTTTCTTTAAATCAAGTTCGTAATTACCGGGGATAATAAATACATTAATTTCATTTTTTTCATTACGCGCGACAAGAGTTTTAAAAACCCTCTCTGGCTCAAAACCAATTTTATTGGCAACAGAAACAGCATCAAGCAAATCTTCATCTACGGAATATTTTATAACAGAATGTGTAATGTTTTTAGATTCTAAAATACGGATGGCATTTGTTTTCATATAAGGAAACAATTGTAAATCCCTCTCCAATATAAGGAGAGGGTTACACGATTTATTACCCAATCTTAGCTAATATCAAATCAGCAAGAATTTTTCCTGATTCTCTTAATTCGTAATCGCTAATACTCGAAGTTTGTGGTTGAACCTCACCTTTTTCTTTAACCTTAATACCGCTCAGTTTTGCGCGTTCCTCATCACGTTTCTTTTTACGAGCTTCAGCCAAATTCCTTTCCTCTCTACGGACGTTCTCATTTAAGGAAAATTCTTTTTTATCCCGGTTAGAAATGAACTCATTAATCTCATCCATAACAAGCTGAAACTCCGGATCATTTTTAACTCGGTCGTCGTGTTTTCTCTTTAATTGATCTATAAATTTCGATAAATCCCCGAACCGTAAATAATTAGCCGGTTGAATTTGATCCCATGGTAGAGCTGCCGGCATAGAGCTTTCACCAAAATCTTCATGTGAATATGGCGACGGGTATTCAATATCGGGTTTAACACCTTTATTTTGTGTACTTCCACCATTTACTCTGTAAAACTTTGCGATTGTTAGTTTAACCTGTCCAAGTGTTTTATCTTTAATGGGGATGGTTCTGTTTAGATCGATAAGGTTCTGAACGGTACCTTTACCATAAGTATTCTCACCTAAAATAATTCCACGTCCATAATCCTGAATTGCCGCCGAGAAAATTTCGGAAGCAGAAGCACTAAAACGGTTAATCATAACTGCAAGAGGGCCGTCGTAAGTAATAGAAGGATCGGGATCCTGATTTACTTCAATAATATTACTGGAACTTTTTACCTGAACAACAGGACCATTTTTAATAAACAATCCGGTAAGAGTAATTGCTTCTTGAAGCGATCCGCCACCGTTATTTCTTAGATCGACAATTACACCATCAACTTTTTCCTGTTTAAATTTTTCGAGAATAGCTTTAACATCACGTGTAGTACTCTTAAAATCGGTTTTACCCATTCTTTGTGCTTCAAAGTCGATATAAAATGAAGGAAGTTTTACGACACCGATTTTAAAGTTAGCTCCATTTTCCTGAATATCAAGAATTTCACTTTTGGCAGCTTGTTCTTCTAATTTAACTTCGTCCCTAATAATTCTAATTTCTTTAGGAGCAGAATTAAAACTATCGTTCGCTTTTAAAATTTGAAGACGAACCACAGTGCCTTTTTTACCCCTGATAAGCTGAATTGCATCATCAAGTCGCCAGCCGATAATATCAACAAATTCGCCTTCATCACCCTGAGCAACACCAACAATTTTATCTTCTTCATTAAGCAATCCACTTTTATGAGCCGGTCCGCCCGGAACAATGCTTGCTACAATCGTATAATCATTTTCGCTTCTTAAAGTAGCTCCTATTCCTTCGAGAGAAAGTTTCATAGAAATATTGAAATTAGTAGAAGCTGCCGGAGATAAGTAATCCGAATGAGGATCATACGTTCTAGTATATGAATTCATAAAGAGTGCAAAGACATCTTCAGCTTCGTATTGTAAAATAATCTTATGAAAGTTCTGATAACGTTTAGTTAAGATGTCGGCACTTCCCTTCCAGTCTTTTCCAGAAAGGATCAGATTAAGAGCATCATTTTTTAATCTTAGCCTCCATAACTCGTTCAATTCATCGTTAGTTTTTGCCCAAGGAGAGTCTGTTCTATCCGGTGAATAATTTTCATTCACAGAAAAATCGAACTCGGTTTTTAAGAGTTTGTTAATATATTGAATCCTTTCGTTCACTCTTTGTTTGTAAAGATTAAATATCTTGAATGGAATATCCAGATTACCTTCCATTAAAAAATTATCGAACTGATTTCTGTATTTTGCAAACGATTCTACATCCGAGGCTAAAAAGTAAAGTTTGTTATTATCCAGATTTTTAAAATATTCATCGGAGATAATAGACGATAGAGAATCGTTGATTGTCTGTTTACGGTAATGATAGGTTGAAAATATCTGTGTAATAACTTGATTTAATCTCTTATAAGACTCGTCGGGTAAAATTACTTTAGTTGAATCTATTTTATGATCTTTGGATAAAACAGCTTCGGGATTTTGAGCATAAAAGTTTCCGATCGATATAAGAATCAGGATTAGTGCGATTAATCTCTTCATGTAATTATTCTTTCATTATTTGATTTATAATACAGTGAAATTTTTTATTTGTTTCAATACATAACAAAAAACAACTTAATACTCCATCATAAACACATAAAAATAACTTTAGATTCCATTATTCTTCAACATATAAGAATCTTTTAATTTTTTGTGTCGGTGTTTTTTCAAACGGTTCACGTTGTTCAATTATTTTATTAATCTTAGAAAATGTGTTTACTCGTTCATTTATCTTTATCAACAGGTCTTTTAGAATCTGATTAATAATTTCCCTTGCCTTTCCTTCATTAAGCTTCTGAATTTTGTAAGTCTCGTCAATCTGTTCATAGTTAAGATAAATCCTGGCAACTAATCCATCTTCCTTTTCTACCACCAGAGATTCCATGACAAAATCAAATTCATTTATAATCGATTCGATTTCTTCCGGATAAATATTCTTACCGTTGGAGCCGATGATTACGTTTTTTGATCTTCCTTTTATAAACAAGTAACCGTCCTGATCAATTACGGCAAGGTCGCCGGTTTTAAACCATCCATCGTTATCAAACACCTCTCTGGTTTTATCCGGATCTTTATAATAACCTTTCATAACATTTGGGCCTTTAACAAGAACTTCACCTTCCCCGCTTTTGGGATCGGGGTTACTCAATTTAATTTGAACATCGGGAATGGCTTTTCCGGCAGATCTTAGCCGGACATTTGCCGGAGATGTTCCGGTTACAAGTGGCGAAGTTTCTGTTAATCCATATCCAATTGCATAAGGGAATTCACCTTCTTTAAGGAATCGTTCAACATCTGCAGCTAAAGAGGCGCCACCAATACAAAACATCTTTAATTCGCCGCCAAAAGTTTTCATCAGTTTTTTACCGGCTATTTTGTGTAATTTTTTACGAACTGCCGGTAATTTATAGAGTCCTCTTACAATTGGTTTTTTATTTATCTCGGGTAAGATTCTTAAGCGGAAAATTTTTTCTATAATTAATGGCACTGCAAGCATTATAGTTGGTTTTACTGATGATAGTGCGGGTAATAAAACTGCTGCTGTTGGTGGTTTATCCAGATATGTTACACTTGCACCGGCGATAAACGGTATAACCAAACCGAGAGTAGATTCGATTGTGTGGAACAAAGGTAAAATAGAAAACATTCGATCCCCGGGAACAACATCAACAAATCCCAACGTTGATATTGCATTTGAAACAATATTCGAATGTGTGAGAATAACACCTTTGGAGTGACCCGTTGTGCCGGATGTATATAGTATGGAAGCAATACTATCTTCTTTAACTTCCTCGGGAATCAATCCGACAAATTTTAATGCCGCCTCTTTAATTTTAGCAAATTCCTTTTTA
>CAZEBL010000011.1:0-3459 GCA_964510325.1 uncultured Melioribacter sp.
CCGGGTTTGACCAAATGTCTTAAATTATAATTTGGAATTTTATCTGCGCAAAGTAAATTTAACGGAACCGGATGAGGTCTTGGTCCAATCAATGACATATCACCTTTCAAGACATTTAACAGTTGTGGTAATTCATCAATGTTTGTTTTTCGTAATATTTTTCCAATTCCAGTAATTCTAACATCATCTTTTCTAGCTTGAAGATATCTACCGCTTTTATCGAATTCAGCACTGTTAAAATACATTGATCTGAATTTTAAAATTGTAAATGGAACAGAATTCTTGCCCCACCTTTCCTGTTTGTAGAATATGGGACCTTTAGAACTTAGTTTTATTAAAAGAGCCATTAACGGAATGAACCACGAAAGAAAAAGAATTAATGCTGCAAGGGAGATTAGAAAATCGAAAGTTCGTTTTATAAAACTCCAGAAAAATGAATTCAGTCTAGATTTAACTTCATTGTTCATTATAGCTGCATAGTTTATAGAAACAGACATCTCGGATAAGCGCCGGTTATTTGAAAATGTTTTTGTTTACTTGTTCATTAATCCACGCATAAGTTTTTTCCAAACCAGTTCGTAATGGCTGGGAGGGTTTCCAACCAAGCTTAGAATGAATTAAACTATTATCAGAATTTCTACCTCTTACACCAAGAGGTCCGGGAACGTTTACAATCCCTATTTTCTTCCCTGAAATATCAATTACCATTCTGGCAAGGTCGTTAATGGAGATCATTTCGTTCGAACCAATATTTACCGGACCTTTGAAATCTGAATTCATTAATCTACGAACTCCCTCCAAACACTCATCAATATAAAGGAAAGACCTCGTTTGTTTTCCATCTCCCCATACTTCAATATTATCATTATTCTTTGTGGCAGCAACTTTTCTGCACAATGCAGCAGGTGCCTTTTCTTTGCCACCAGTCCATGTCCCCTCAGGTCCAAAAATATTATGAAATCGAGCAACGCGGACATCAATCTGATAATTGCGATTAAATGCAAAGTACATTCTTTCGCTAAAGAGTTTTTCCCAACCGTATTCACTATCGGGCTGAGCTGGATAAACTGAATCCTCGGAACAAATTGGATTGTCAGGGTCCATTTGGTTGAACTCCGGGTAAACACATGCTGATGAAGAATAAAAGATTTTTTTAACACCCACTTTAGTAGCATAAAATAATGTGTTAAGATTAATCAATGCCGAATTATGCATAACATTAGCATCATTATCTCCAATAAAAATATATCCCGCCCCTCCCATATCAGCTGCAAGCTGATAAACTTCATCGTAGGGCGAATCTATAACCTGTTCACATAATATTGGATCTCTCAAATCTCCAATGACAAACTGATCTGCTTCAGTATTGGAAAACTCTGGATATTTCAGGTCAACACCTTTGACAGTGAATCCCTCCCGTTTAAGCCGTTTAACCAAATGACTTCCAATAAAACCACCGGCACCTAAGACAACAGCTGATTTCATAATTCCAATTTATTATTCTTCTTTGTTAATGAATCTTTGATAATTAAGTAAATAAATTTAGGAATAATTTTCGAATATCGCTTAGTGAGCCGACCGGGATCACTAAAAATACGATAAAGCCATTCAAATCCCGATCTGCTAATCCATCTAGGAGCCAGAGGTTTTATACCCGATAAAAAATCAAAACCTGCCCCAACTCCAATTAAAACGGGTGCTTCAAGTCTATTCCTGAATTCATCCATCCAATATTCCTGTTTCGGACAACCGAGACCACACCAAACAATATCAGCACCAGATTTATTGATTAGATTGGCAACCTCCTCTTTCTCTACTTCAGTTAGTGGTCTAAAAGGTGGTGTAAATGTCCCAGAAATTAATATTCCTGGGTATTTTTTATTTAATGAGCTAACCAGTTTTTCTGCTACCCCTTCCCCACCCCCGTAAAGAAAATGGCGATATTTTTTTTTAAGACCGAATTCATAAAGAGTATTCATAATATCTGGGGCATAGACTTTTTCAATTTCCTTAAATCCCTTCCATTTTCCTAACCATACAACAGGCATTCCGTCCGGTGTTGTTAAATCCGAATTATTATTAATTGTTTTTAATTTTTCATCCGTCTGCATTTCAATTATTCCATGTACTCCTGTAAGGACTACATATTTTTTCAGCTTTGATTCAATCCAGCCGTCAATTATATCTTTCAACAAGGACATGTTAAGAGCATCTATTTTAACGTCGAGAATTCTAAAACTTTCTACATTCATTTTTATATTATCTTTTTAATTTAACTTTAGTGAATTATTTATAGCATTTATAAAATTAAGAGCCATGTTTTCGAGAGTAAGATGTTTAATTGAATCCCATATTTTGTTTCTTATACCATCTATTCTATGTTTATCCTCGATTAATAAATTAATCTCTGCAGCATATTCAATGCTTGATATATTTTCTTTTAGAATTAATGAATTGTTTTCGTTCAAATATTCTATTTCCGGGTTGTGCGTATTGGACTGAATAACCACTGGTATAAGATCACAACATAGTGCCTGTAATGGCCCTAATCCAACATCTCCGGGATAGACATAGAGATCAGATATTGAATAGAATTCTGTCAATTCTTTATAATCGGTAATGATTCCTAAATATAAAATGTCATAAAGGGTTGAATACTCTTTAACTAAATCAATAAATTCTTTCTCTCCACCACCAATAATTATCAAACAATAATTGGAATTTTTTTTACACAATTGTGAATAAGCACTCAGTAAAAAGTCAATTCTTTTTCTGGAATCGAGTCTTCCTACATACAACAAAATTTTTTTTCCATCTAATTTCATTTTTTGTTTTATTTCATTTTTATAATTCTTTACTTTCAGGTAGAGTTCGCGCTGTTTAATAATATTTATGGTGTTGTTCAACACATAGATTTTATGTGGATTAATTCCATTCTGTATAAGAATGTTCTTCACTGAATTTGTATATGCTAAGAATCCATCGGAAATTCTCGTAAAAAATAGTTTAATCCATTCAGAAACGGATTTAAGAACAGATTTTTTCTGTATCGAGAAATCAATTCCATGACCCCACTTAAACAGTTTTATTCCAAAGGCTTTGAAAAAATAAGCTAGAGGGTAGGATAGATTATTTAGAGCATCTTCCACAATAACAAGGTCATATTTGTGTATTTTGAATAAGAATGTCTGGAATGAAATTACTCTTTTATTTTTTTTTATCGTAAAAGTCCGGCATTTTTCTATATTAAAAATGAATTCCTTAATATCTACATTCTCTTTGAAGAACTTAACACTACTCTTTTCATCGAACACAACATAAAAATCCCACCATTCGGGTTTCATTCGAGCAAGTGTGTTATAAAATTCAACTCTGTAATGAGGAATAGTTGACTGATGAGCTATTAGAACTTTTTTTACCATTATAACATTAATATACTTAATTAATTGCCAGTTCAAT